>CAZGKH010000551.1:0-2903 GCA_964525665.1 uncultured Anaerolineae bacterium
GCGTTGACCTTGGCATGGCTGAGCCTTGCGGCAGCGACTGAGATGTCTTCGTGTCTGCTGCTGAGGCCCTGGGCGGAATGCGCTTGACTTACGGCGATGCATCCTTTCTTTTCCCTATCTTCCCACGCCTGCGACTGGCCGCTGTTCTCTACCTGGCAGATGAGGAGTTCCCCGCCTCGGCCAATGTGCTCTTCGATGCAGCAGCCAGCCACTACCTGCCCACGGAGGACCTGGCTGTGCTGGGGGGGATGCTGGCCGGGCGCTTGATCAAGGCTGGGGGAGGTCGGTAAGTCTGGTTCAGGAAGTGCGTGAATGGAAGTTGCCAAAACAGGTATTTTATGCTACAATAGTCTCAACAACAATACAGAGGGAGGTGAAGTACAGTGGAGATGGAAGCCTATTGTGTCAAGTGCAGGGAGAAGAGAATGATGAAAGACGCCAAAGAGATAACCATGAAGAACGGCCGCCTGGCGGCCAAGGGTACCTGCTCCAAGTGTGGCACCGGGATGTTCAAGTTCTTACCCAAGAAGAAATAGACGGATCGTCCATCGTGATTACAATCCAAGACGCTAGTTGAGAGAGCCCGCTCCAGGGGAGTAGTTGGAGTGTATTTCAATGGGGCGGGTTTTCTTTGCTCCTCTGTGATGGCATCGTCTTGAGAGCCATCGGGCGATTTGACAATTTGCCCCTTTTGAGGGATAATACCCTTGCTATCCTATATATAGGAGGTGATGCCAATGGACCACAGTAGTAGTAATAGCGCCGTAGCATCACCTCCCTTGGGGGGTTAGCTACGGCGCAAAACAAGGGGCCTCTTCTCTTCATTGGGGAGGCCCTTTGTCTTTGAATGCTATGTCTTTGCTAAAGTGAGGTCACGATGTCGGATTATCTGCCTGTAGGCAAGCTGGAAGTGGACTACCTGAGGCAGGTCTTGGCTCAGTACGCTCAGTTCAACGGACGAGTGGTGGTAGGCGCTCAGGTGGGCGAGGATGCTACGGTGATAGACTTCGGCGACCGCTACTTGGTGGCCAAAACCGATCCCATCACCTTCGCTACCGAAGAGATAGGCTGGTACGCCGTGAACGTCAACGCCAACGACGTAGCTGCTACTGGCGCTACCCCCCGGTGGTTTTTGGCCACGCTTCTCTTGCCCGAGGGGGGCACCAACAAGGCTATGGTGGAGGGGATCTTCTCCCAGCTCTCCGATGCCTGCTGCGGGCTAGGGATATCCCTTTGCGGTGGTCACACCGAGATCACCCACGGTCTGGACCGACCCATCGTGGTGGGACAGATGCTGGGCGAGGTGGAGCGGGATAAGCTGGTGACCACCGCCGGAGCCCGGGTGGGAGATGACATAATCCTCACCAAGGGCATTGCCATTGAGGCCACCTCCATCATAGCCCAGGAGAAGGCGAGGGAGCTGGCCGGCAAGTACCCGCCGGATTTCATAGCTCGCTGCCAGGGTTTCCTCCACCAGCCGGGCATCAGCGTCGTGCGCGAGGCTCAGATCGCCGCCGATCAGGCGCGGGTTCACGCCATGCACGATCCCACGGAGGGCGGCCTGGTGACAGGCTTGCGGGAGCTAGCTCAGGCGGCCCAGGCGGGGCTGTTGGTGCACCGAGAGCGAATCGAGGTGCTTCCGGAGACAGCCCTCCTTTGCGCCGACTATGGTCTCGACCCCCTGGGGATCATCGCCTCAGGATCGCTGCTCATCGTCCTCTCGCCGCAAGACTCAGCGCGGGTCATTGAGAAGCTGAACGAGGCGGGCATCGCCGCTGCGATCATCGGCCAGGTCGCGGCCAGGGAAGAGGGGTTGAAACTGATGGCTGGCGGGGTGCCGGGGGAGCTGCCGTATTTTGAAAGGGATGAGATCGCCAAGCTCTTCGAGTGAGCTTGTGAAATGCCAGAGCCCAAGTGTCAACTTGGGCTCTTGTCTTGGTAGCGCATAGGGGAATCGAACCCCTGTTTCTGCCTTGAGAGGGCAGTGTCCTTGACCCCTAGACGAATGCGCCTTGTTTTGTGACGAGTATTTTACCAACAAATGGCGCAAATGTCAAGTTGAATTGACAGGGGGGGCGCATTGTGCTAGAATAGCTGTAGTTGGCGAGGCATTTCTAAAAAGCAGGGGGTAGTGATATGACAGTGGAAATAGATGTCCAGCAACTCTACACCGACCTGGGTGATATCAAGGAAATGTTGAGGAGAATGCAAAAGGCAATGGGCCAGTTAGCTGAGGTAGCTTCATTGCGTGTCCAGACGGAGCATCCGTACATCGTGCGGATCGAGGGCGTGTGCGGTGGGCGGCCGATCATCGCCGGTACACGTATCAGTGTTCGCACCATCGTCGAGCGGGTGCACCTGGGAGATTCGCCTGAGCAGATAGTGGGAAACTACCCGCCCTTGACGCTGGCCCAGGTCTACGATGCGTTGAGTTACTATCACGAGCACAAGTCGGAAATTGAGGCTGAGATAGCCGCTAATGAGGAGGCCCTGGCGTGGGTGACGAGGCGCAGCAGCGGGTGAAGCTCTATCTTGATCATGATATCAACTATCGGATAGCTGAACACCTGCGCGCCCAAGGTCACGATGCCATCGGCGCTTGGGAGGTGGGGAATGCCGAACTGCCCGATCAGGCCCAGCTTGAGTATGCTGCTGGCCAGGAGCGGGTGCTGGTGACCTGCAACACCCAGGACTTCACTCCGCTCTACCTTGAGTGGTGGAATGCAGGTCGGCATCACAGTGGAATCATTACGTCGGAGCAATTGGGGTTCGGCGAGATGCTGCGGAGGCTGCTTCATCATTCTCGAGACCACCACCGCTGTGCAAATGCGGGACATCATCCGCAACTTGGCCGAGTTCAAAGGATCTCAATAGCCATAGTTGACGGTGCGCTCAGGCTTGGC
>CAZGKH010000552.1:0-2892 GCA_964525665.1 uncultured Anaerolineae bacterium
TGTGTCCCAATTATTGTGTGTCGGTTGAAATGTTAAATTTGTCAGTCAACCAGGTACATCCCACTGAATCATAAGCAAACCTCCTTATCCATGTACTGCTTGAAGTGGTGCACATATTTGAGCGCGTTGTCGGGGAAAATGATGACCGCTGTGCCCACCTCGCCGCGTTGGGCCAGTTGCATGGCCGCATAAGTGTTGGCACCGGCTGAGGGTCCGGCCAAGAGTCCCTCCTTACGCATCAGCCGAATCGCCGTCCGATACGCATCCCTGTCGGAGACTTTGATCACCTCATGTACCAGGGACGGGTCGTAGATTTCTGGCTTCATGGCCACCTCCAGGTTGCGCAAGCCAAAGAGGGAGTGTTCAGCCTCAGCCGGCTCGACAGCGATGATCTTGACTGCCGGATGACGTTCGTTGAAGTAGCGGGCCAGCCCCATCAGAGTGCCCCCGGTACCCAAACCGGCTATCAAGTGGGTCACTCGATCTTCGGTCTGGGCAACGATCTCCGGTCCGGTGTTCTCATAGTGAGCCAGGGGGTTATCGGGGTTGCCGTATTGATAGAGCATACGATACTGGTCGGTTGTGGCCGGGCTCTCCGCCAGGGCTCTGGCCGCAGCGATAGCTCCATCGGTCGGCATCCGTGGGCACGCACCATCGGGCACCTCCACCACCTCCGCCCCCAGGAGGCGTAGGAGAAGGACCTCTTCCTCTGGTGCCATTTCCGGTATGGTTACCGTGACCGGGCGCAGGCCCAGAGCGTTGGCGTAGAGCTGCAGAGCTATGCCCGTGTTGCCTGATGTGGGCTCCACCAGAGCGCGCCCGTTCAATTCGCCTCGCTCCGTAGCTCCCCTTATCATGGCCAGCGCAGCACGGTCCTTGACGGAACCAGAGGGACTGTACCACTCCAGTTTGGCCCAAAGGGTCAGGCTGGAATCAGGCATCACGCGTCTGAGGCCAACCATCGGCGTGGGGTTCTCTCGGCTGGCGGCCAGTTCCATCAAGTCTTTGTAGACTCGCAGGTTCATCCTTGCGTTCTTGTCCATCTTGCTCTCTCCTGCCGAAATGTTTGCGGACTTAATAACAAAAAACCGCCCGCTGGTCTGGCCAGCGCACGGTTTACTCAATCAGTCACTCATTAGTTGTAAGGTCAAAGTATCAGGTCATTCTCTCTCCTGGCTGCGCTAGCCCGAACGGTATATGGTCGACCGCCATGGTCGAACAGAGACAGATACAGCAGCACACACTCACCTGCCCAACACAGCTTTGACCATCACCCCAGAGGGAGACAGCAACCAAGGCCTGGTCTAGTCCTTGCCGCAAAGCCCCTCCCTTCTGATAAGCTTCCTGCAACCGATGTGCCCTCAACAACTTTCTGCTCCTCAATCAGAGTCGTTCATTATTATATCCAAAAGGGAGATATTGTCAAATACTGTGGAATCAAGGACGAGGGTGTGCATCACAACGCGCACCCTCGCCCCCATTGGTCACCGGTCCAAGAAAAAGATTGGACACCTGTTGAATGCAAAAACCCCCCAGAAGCCCGATGTGTCTGGGGGATTTTTCTGATGAACCCTAAAGTGTTGCTCTGAGCGCCTGCTCAAAGATGTCCAGCGCGGTTTCGATCTGCTCTTGGGTGACGATCAGCGGGGGAATCCAGCGGATGACGTTGCTGTAGGTGCCGCAGTTGAGCAGTAAGAGCTTGTCCGCCTGGCATTGGGCGATGACGGCTTTGGCCACATCGGTGGCGGGCGAGCCATCGGGCTGGGTGAATTCGGTGCCGACCATCAGCCCCAGGCCGCGCACGTCGCCCAGCACCGGGTAGCGGCTCTGGATATAGCGCA
The DNA here is from genome assembly GCA_964525665.1 of uncultured Anaerolineae bacterium. Taxonomy (GTDB): domain Bacteria; phylum Chloroflexota; class Anaerolineae; order VGOG01; family VGOG01; genus CAYMKL01. The sequence continues at coordinate 1,842 of CAZGKH010000552.1, forward strand.
GGCCGTCCATGAGAACGACCCCCATTTGGGCCGCGTTTTCCACCAGGCCGTCCTGAAGCACTCGCACCGTGGCCTCGGCAGCGGCGCAGGAGACGGCGTTCCCGCCATAGGTGCCCCCGTGCGACCCCACTATCCACTTGTCCATTAACGCTCGCGGCGCGGCCAGACCCGACAGCGGGAATCCGGAGGCCAGTCCTTTGGCCATGACCAGCACGTCGGGCACCACGTCAAAGTGTTCGATGGCAAAGAACTTGCCCGTGCGCCCAAACCCCGACTGCACCTCGTCAGCGATGAGCAGGATGCCGTGTTCGTCACAGACCTCCCGCAGGCCGGGCAGGAATGACGGCGGTGGCACTACGTAGCCGCCTTCGCCCAAAACCGGCTCGACGATGACAGCGGCCGTCTCAGAGGGGGCCGTCTGGCTGGCCAGCAGATGGCGCAATTCTTTCAGGCACCACTGACTGGTCTCTTCGGGCTCCCAGCCGTAGCGATACCAATACGGATACGGCGCCACGAACACGCCTGCCGCCAGGGGTTGGTACTTTTGACGATAGATGGTCTTGGAAGTGGTCATGGCCATCGTCTGATTACTGCGGCCGTGGAACGATCCCTGAAAGACGATGATGTTGGTGCGGCCCGTGGCGTGTCGGGCTAGCTTGACCGCACCTTCGACGGCCTCGGCGCCTGAGTTGGAGAAGAAAAAGGCGTCCAACGAGGGCGGCACCACCTCCCGCAGGGCATCAACCAGGCGGAACAGCGGCATGTGGTAGAGGATGTTGATCTGGGCGTGGATGATTTTGCCCACCTGCTCTCTGGCTGCCTCGACGACCCTGGGATGGCAATGCCCGGTGTTGGTGACGCCGATGCCAGAGGTAAAATCCAGGTAGCGGTCGCCGTTGACGTCGAAAATATAAGCGCCCTCGCCTCGCTCGACGACGATGTCCGTGATCCGGCTCCAGACTGGCGAGATATGTTGGGTATTCATCATTCTTCCTCCTTATTGAAAACCTGACAGGTCTTTATGTAACTGAAGTGGGCCTAGATGGCGGAA
>CAZGKH010000553.1:0-2886 GCA_964525665.1 uncultured Anaerolineae bacterium
CCGATCCTGGCCGATGGTCTGTTCTAAGTCCAGACAAAGGCAAGCAGTGAGTTGACAAAAAGGGGACCGCAAGGTCCCCTTTTGCTATTCCAGTAGGCTCGCCAAAAGCTGAAGCAGAGCCTTCAGGCGGCTGTATGTTGTGGTCATTCCCCAGCTAAAGCTTACACTCCTGGCGCTCTTTCTCGAAAGTTATTGGGTATAATCATCGCTGGTCAGGCCCTCACCCGACAGTGAACAGACTACTTTCTCAGGACAGGCCCTTCGACAAGCCCCTGGTCCTTTGGCCCAGGGACAAAGGGCTCAGGACAGGCTCGCTAGGAGACGCTCCGGCTGGCCTCGGTACTCCTCCCAGGGAATCTCCCCCCTGACGATGCCCATCAGCACCGAGTGTAGCGTTCGGTTGACGGGGACATCTAGCCCCAGCACTTGGGCGTGCCTGACCACCGCCCCGTTCAGGTACTCCACCTCTGATTTGCCTTTGCCCCTGGACAGATCCATGTGCAAGGAGGGCATCTTGCCCCCTCGGCCACGAACGATGACTTTTCGGAAAATGGGGCGCAGCAGCCAGGCGGGCAGTGAGCAGATAGCCCAGGCAAAGAAGGGCACCGGATAACCGGGCAGGGGCACTGGCCGCAGGCTCAGGGCACGCATCACCGCCACGGCCTCGCGGAAGGCGGCCTGCTCCAGGACAAACAGGCGGCCATCGGCAAAGACCTCGTCGGGGAGCATGTCCAGAATGGCCGGGGAAGCATTGCCGATCATGTTCAGGAGCAGCTTGACCCATTTCATCGCCCGATAGTCCTGATACACGGAGGTCCTGAAACCAGCTTCCTGAAAGACCTCGGCCAGTTCGGCCACCGACTGATGAGGCTCGGTCGGCGCCAGGCCGATGCCACCCCGCGTGGTGGCCTGGCGTACCAACCCAAGCTCCAGCATCTCTACCGACAGGGTGATCACCGCAGAGAGGATTGTGGCCCCACCCAGAATCGCCGCCGCCGCCGCCTCGCCTCCCACCCCGTTCTGCAGGACGAGGATGGGAACGCCTCGCTGGGCCATCGGCTCGACCTGGGCTGCTGCCTCGGCCACGTCGTAAGCTTTTACGGTAAGGATAACCAGATCGAAAGGCTCATCGGCCACATCCAGCGTCCTGGTTACCGCGCGTACCTTCGTCGCCCGCGTGATCCCGCCGCCATCTTCGATACCCAAGCCTCGCGCTCCCACGACGGCCACATAAGGCTGTCGGCCCACCAGGGTGACTTCGTGCCCCGCTCGCGCCAAGCCATGCCCCACCAGCGACCCGATGGCCCCCGCTCCAACGATCAGCACCCGCACGTTTCTCCCTCCCAATATCCAACATCCAATATCTAATACCTGCTCCCGAAGTGCGTTGCACCTTGACTTGCCGACATTGATTCATCGGCAGCGGCCATTAGCAGCAGCTTCGCGCAACTTTACTACAGTCTCGGTGTTGTAAAGAATAGACCAAATCTGAGTAGGAGGAAACCCCTGTGGAAATCCTTCGCTACGCGATCATAATAGCTCTCGGCTATTTGATGGGCTCCATTCCCACTGGCTACCTGGTGGTAAGGCTCGCAAAAGGCACGGACGTGCGTCAACACGGCAGTGGCCGGTCGGGGGGTACCAACGTCTGGCGTGCCGCTGGCCCGTGGCCAGCCATCGTCACCACCGTGGGCGATTTTCTAAAAGGCATGTGCGCCATCTTGATCGCCAGAGCCGTCCTCGGCAACTCAGTTGGCGAAGTCCTGGTAGGGGTAGCAACGGTTGTGGGCCATAACTGGTCTATTTTCCTGGGCTGGAAGGGCGGCGCCGGCACCGCTACCAACCTGGGCGTGATCACAGTTCTATATTGGCCCGTGGCCCTGGCTCTCATAGTAATCGCCCTCCTGATAGCTTTTGTCCTCCGCTACGCCTCTGTGGCCTCTTTGGCGGTGGCTATCCTGGCCCCCCTTATCTTCCTGAGCCTGGCCCTTTTCGCTCATCGTCCTCTGCCCCACGCCCTCTATGGCTTACTGGCGGGATCCATCGTTGTCCTGGCCCTTCGCGGCAACATCGTCCGCCTGCTGGCCGGCACCGAACGGCGTCAGAGCTATTAGACCACCTTCAATCATCAACAAACTCAAAACCTGAATCAGGCCACGGCGATTGCTAGCGATCTCAATCGCCGTGGCCTCTTGGTGACTGTTTGCATTTTCCGACGGATTTGGCATTATCGAGCTACAGTTTCTTCCACAACCCAAGATACAGATTAAATGAGTCGAGAATGAAATCACTGCTCAGCTTCAGGGGGAGAAAACTGGCCGCATATTCTTTACATACGCTGAATCCAAATCCCGTCAGCAAGCTTCTGAGGGATGTGACCGACGGCCTGAAAACATGCTCTTCAACATCATAGCGGATCTTGTACTGGATTCTGGAAAGGATATTGCTTCGGGTTGGAAGATAGATGGCAAGAACCCCGCCTTTTCTCAGTGAATGAAAGATATTCTGCAAGGCAAACCTGGGGTTTTCAAGATGTTCGACCGCATTCACTGCACACACGATTTCGAAATCCTTGTCGAAAGGGACTGTTTCTCTTGAGACGTCACATAACCTGAAATTGGTTGGAGGGTATCTCTTCGTGACCTCTCTGACGGCGATCTCTGCTATATCTATGCCAAAAACATCGAAGTTGCTTTCGAAAGACTCGATCAGGTTGCCATCACCAAATCCCACTTCGAGGAGCTTTCCAGAAGACGCGAGTTGAGTTATCTCGCGCTTAATGAACCCGTTTCTCATGGCGACATAGCGCCGATAGAGAGAGGTAGAATAATGGTGTAAGAAATACTCCCTGTCATAGCGAAAGCTCATGACTTACTGGGAACTCTC
>CAZGKH010000554.1:0-2866 GCA_964525665.1 uncultured Anaerolineae bacterium
CGCCAACGCACCAACGTGGTGGGGATGCCGCTGGCGGGGGCCAGGCGCGCCAGGGCCGCCAGCACGATGGCGGTGGAACGGGTATCGCTGTTCATGGTCCAGTAGTCCACCGTCTCCTCCTCCCAGTGGGCGCCGGTGGCGCTGAGGACGGCGGCGCTGGTTAGATCGCTGAGGATGGCGTCCACCCTCTCCCGCTGCTCAGGAGCCAGCAGGCCCAGGGTCATGGCCAGGTAAGCCTTGCCGTAGTTGCCCAGCATCTCGCGCCGCTCGTAGAGGGCCACGCTGCGGCCCAGGTCGCCATGCCCGGATTCGGCCAGAACGTAGAGGATGAAGGCCTGGGTGTTGGCCTCGTGAGGTTGTTTCAGCTCGGCGGGACGCTTCAGGCTGTCGCGCAGGAAATCGGCGGCGCGATCCATCACCTCCTGATCCACCACGAAGTCGGCCCGCTGAGCCTCGGTGAGGCCCAGGAGGACGTAGGCGGTGAGGAAGGCGTTGCTGTCGTCGCTCAGCCACCAGCCCCAGCCGCCGTCGTAATGCTGCTCGGTGTAGATGCGCTGCAGGGCAATGCTCACCTGCTGGGTGAGACCTGACAGGTTTTGGAAACCTGTCAGGTCTACGATGCCCAACTGCCTCAGAGCGCGGTAGGTCATCACGTTGGGCAGGAAGCGGCTCACGGTCTGCTCGATGCACTCGTAGGGGTAGTGCTCCAGATAGTCCAGGCCGTCGCGCATCCCCGCCGCCAGCGAGGGGTCTATCTGCACTGTCAGCTCGCCCTGGGTGGGATCGTGGCTCCTGGGCAGGTAAACGACCTCCAGCCGCGCCCCGGCCTCGTCCAACGTGCCGGCGGTGGCCACCACTTCGGGCGTGGAGTAGTGGTAAACCGGCAGGGTGATTTCCACCGCATCGGACAGGCCGCCTCCCTGGGCAGCGAACAAGAGCGTGGTCTCCTCCGTGACCCCGACCGTCACCGGCCAACTGACCTTCTGCTTACCATGGGCGGGCACTTCCACTTGCTGAGCGCCGCCTTCGATCTCCAGCCCCTCGGCCGATAGCGATACTTCCACATCAAGGGCCTGGTCGGTGTTGTTGTGGACCACGGCCGACAGCGTGGCCTGGTCGCCGATGACGAAGAAGCGGGGAGCCACGGGCCTCACCAGGAGGTCCAGGGTGCTGATCACGTCGTTGGTGACCTCCCCGACCTCAGTGGCGGCGGTGATGCCCTTGGCGTCCAGTCGCCAGGTGGTCAGGTTGTCGGGCAGTTGCACCGAGACCTGGGCCTGGCCGTCCTCGTCGGTGCGCACGGCCGGGTTCCAGTAGGCGGTTTCAGGGAACTCCCGCCGCACCAGCCCAGGCGCCATGGCCGACTCCGCAACTCCATCCCCTCCCTTGGCCTTCTGGGCAAACAGCACGTTTTGCTGATCAACGGACAGGGCCAGGCTGGTCGCTGTCTGTATCCCCACCCCGCGCTGGCCGTAGAAGTAATCCACCAGGGTGGGGGTGCCCGTGTCGGCCAGGGCCAGCACCGACAGGTCCACCAGGGACAGCGCCAGCTCGGCCGTTACCCCCTCCCCGCGATAATCGGTGGCGCGGATGTCGTAGGTCACTGTCTCTCGTGGCCCGTAGTGGCCTTCTTTGTCCGGAGTGATGGTGATCTGTAGCTCCTTTTCCACAGTGGACACCGGCAGGCTGGCGTAGCCCATCTTGAAGGAAGCCAGGGGATTGGTTGCGTCCTGACCCTTCACGATGACCACCGAGACGTAAACGTTGGGCGCGTAGTCGGAGAGGATGGGAATCTCGAGCAGCTCGCTGTTGCTCTGCAAGGTTAGCAACTGATGGCTCATGATGTGGCCTCGCTCAATGGTGAGGAGCGCCTTGACCTCCCCTTGATAGGGCGAGGGTATAAGCACCTTGGCCACCTCGCCCGGCGCGTAGGAGTCCTTGTCGGGAATCAGCTCGATGCGGTTGTGGCTCTCCTGCCGCCAGCTTACGAACTCGCGGCTGCTGACCCAGAGGTAGGTGGAGCTGCGGATCTCGTTCTCCATCTGATCACGGCCCACGGCCACCACCTTGTAGCTTCCACCTTTCTCAGGGACGAAGGCCACTTCTGCCTTCCCCTCGGCGTCGGTGGTCACCGTAGCGGTCAGAACCGGGGTATCCTCGACCTTGCTGGTCCAGTAGAAGCTCCCGTCGTCGGCCTGCTCCTGGACGCTGTACCACTTGTGCTCGAAGAATGTTACCGTCAGAGGCACGTTGGGCACAGGCTCGCTCTCCCAATCCACGGTGATGACGTCCACCTGTTGCTCCTGGCCTACCGTGCCCACCCAGGTCCTGGGGCTCAGGCCGATGTAGAACAGTCCCTGGTGGATGATGGTCTCAGTGCGGGAGCTGACCTGCTGGTCGTTGACGTCGGTAACAGAGGCCTCGATGGTGAACACCTGACTCAGCTTCTCCAGGGAGATGTCGGCTGGCACTTTGAAAGTGAAGCGGCCCTCCGCGTCGGTCTCCCCTGTGCCCTCGGCGATGAGCTCGCCGAAGGAGCCGTAGTAGTCACCTCGTTCTTCCCATTCGTAATCAACGAAGTCGTAGCGACCCTTGCCTCGCCAGGGGAAGAAGTAGTCCTGGCTGAGGACGCTCCAGTGCACCTGGGCATTGGCCACCGGCCCGCCGAAGTAGTAGGTGGCGGTCGCGCTCACCGCGATCTCATCCCCCTGCACGTAGGCGTCTCGGTCGGTCTCGACACCCACCTGATACTCCGGCCGGCGATACTCAGCCACCTGGAAGCCAACTCCAAAGCTCCAGTCGCCCATTTGAGCGTTGATGTAGTAATAGCCCAGGATGGCCTCCTCGTCCAGGGTGAATTCGCCGT
>CAZGKH010000555.1:0-2865 GCA_964525665.1 uncultured Anaerolineae bacterium
AGGAGATGGAGTATGAACACGCTATACGTAACTTCAACGGCGACTTTCTCGGGCAAGACGGCTCTTTGCATTGGCCTGGGAAACAAGTTCAGGCGCGATGGCTTCACCATTGGCTACATGAAGCCGTTGAGCACCACGGCCAGAAAGGTGGCTGGCCGGGTGGTTGACGAGGACGCCCAGTTCATGCGGCAGACCTTCGATCTGGCCGAACCTCTGGAAGCCATCGCTCCCATTGCCTTGATGCCCAAGGTGGTGGAGGACATACTCACGGGCGAAGAGGAGACCGACTTCGTGGATCGGCTCAGAGAGGCTTATGTCAAAGTCGCCCAGGGGAAAGATGTGGTCATCTTGGAAGGAGGGTCTCACTGCATGGAGGGTTCCCTCATCAACCTGTCGGCGCCTTTGGTCGCTGACCTCATGAATGCTCGCGAGTTGGTGGTGATCAAGTACACCAGTGACCTGGTGGTGGACGATGTCCTGGGGGCCAAGGCGTTGTTCAGCGATTCCATGCTGGGAACCGTCATCAACGCCGTACCGCGCCAACGGATGCGCTTTGTTCAGGAGATGGTCAAGCCTTATCTGGAGGTGCGAGGCGTAAAGGTCTTCGCCATTTTGCCCCAGGAAAGGCTGCTCATGTCCATCAGCGTGGGCCAACTGGCCAGTGGCCTGGGGGGGGAAATCATCTGTGCTCCCGAAGCAAGTGATGAGCTAGTGGAGTACCTGATGGTTGGGGCCATGAACGTGGACTCAGCTCTGACCTACTTCCGCCGCAAGCCCAACAAGGCCGTCATCACCGGCGGCGACCGCTCCGACATTCAACTGGCGGCTCTAGAGACCTCGACCAAGTGCCTCATCCTGACGGGCAACCTCTACCCCAGCCCCCTCATCCTCGGCCGGGCCGAGGAGGTGGGAGTGCCGGTGATCTTGACCAAGCAGGACACCCTGACCACGGTGGAGATCATTGAGCAATTCTTCGGCAAGACCCGCCTCCATCAAGAGAAGAAGGTTCAGCGTTTCCAGGAGATGCTCAACGAGCGTTTCGACTTCGACGCCCTGTACACTGATCTGAAGTTGAGTCCAGCCGGAAAGTAAGTGGCAGATAGCAGATGGCATAAGCTATTTGCTATCGGCTATCGGGCTATCAGCTACAGGTGGAGCAGGAACTCGCCGAGCGCCAGCGGCCGTGAGGAGGCGCCGCTCGTTGCTTCCAACCAAAAGAAAGAGGGGTCAACATGGATTCGAGGGGGGAGTGGGTCTCTCACCTGATGAAGCCCGCCGACTGGTTAAGCGCAACCGGCCCAAAGAGGAAGCGATGATCGTTTTCGTGTCCGGTGAAGGGGAGCCTGGCATGCTCTTCGAGCAATGTTCCCCCAACCCCTCTGGAGGAAAACAGTCGTGAAAAGGTGACTTACCTTTTTGGGGAGGTGCACAACGTGAGGGATGAACATAAGACCAGAGAACAACCTATGAATGAACTGGCAGAATTGCGCCAACGGGTCGCCGAATTGGAAACATCAGAAATCGAGCGCAAGCGGGCAGAGGAAGCAGTGCATATCCTCGCCGATATCCCGCACACATTCTGGAAATCTTCAGATGGGCAGATATTCCTTCATGAAATGGCAAAGGTGATGGATGATAAATGGGACCTCAAAAATAGGACAAAAGAACCGGAGAGCAAGTACAAGTAGATGAACCTCAATCTCATATACTTTGTGTACGGCTTGGTCTTCTTTAGTATAGGTATTGTGATTTGGACCAGGATAAGACAGTTGATGGACAACAGGCTTGCCAGGACCTTCGGATGGCTTGTGGCTTTCGGGCTGATCCATGCCATCCATGAGTGGATAGAGATGTTTGTGATAATGGGACACACCGGGTCTGAGGTCTTATTCATTGCGACCTTTGTGACGGCCCTCTCCTTTGCTGCACTGCTCCAGTTTGGAGTCGAGGTCATTGGCATCAAGAAGAATCTGACTATGATGATGCACCTTGTCCCGGCAATCTTGTTTTTCTATGGTTCTTGTTTTACCTCAAAGCCCTCTCTTACGAGGAGGGCGCGAAGTTGTTGGAAAAGAGAATGCTCGCTGCCCAGGTGAGGGAGATGACCAGTGCCTTAGGAGAATCCGAGGAGAAGTATCGCACGCTGTTCGAACTGGCCGGTGATGCTCTCCTGACCGTTGTCCCGCCGAGGGAAGGAATTCTCGATGCAAATGAGGCTGCCGTGCAAATGCTTGGTTACTCAAGACAGGAACTCAGAAAACTCTGTGGCCAGGATATTATTGCGCCGGAGGTTGTTGAAGAGACGGATCAGGAATGGGAAGCACAGGTTAAAGACAAGGGACATCTCCTTTTGGAGACCATCTGGGTACGTAAGGATGGTTCACATATCGCTGTTGAAGTAAGCGGAAAACCTTTTGAACTGCGGGACAAAGTCCTGTTTCAGTTAATCGGACGCGACATCACCGAGCGCAAGCGGGCGGAGGAGGCGCTGCGGGAGAGCGAGGAAAAATATCGAACGATTCTTGAGAACATCGAAGACGGCTATTACGAGGTTGACGTTGCTGGGAACTTTACGTTTTTCAATGATTCGCTATGCAGGATTCTTGGACATCCCAAGGATGAATTGATGGGCATGAATAACCGACAGTATATGGATGACGAGAACGCCAAGAAAGTGTATCGAACCTTTAATGCGGTCTACCGAACAGGGAAACCGGCTAAAGCATTCGATTGGGAGGTTATCAGAAAAGACGGGACTAGGAGGTTCGTTGAGGCGTCTGTATCTCTGATAAGGGGTTCCACAGGTGAGCCCGCCGGGTTCCGGGGTATTGTCCGCGACATCACCGAGCGCAAGCGGGCGGAGGA
>CAZGKH010000556.1:0-2861 GCA_964525665.1 uncultured Anaerolineae bacterium
GCCTCGGGTGGGGGCGCACTTACCGCGGCAGCACAGTTGAAACAGAACTTAGCATGAGGTGGCAGCTCTGTCCCACACTGTGGGCAGACCAAAGCTAGCTTTGCCCCGCAGCTCAGACAGAACTTAGCTTGCTCAGGGTTTTCCGTGTTGCACCTCGGGCACTGCATCTCAGCCTCCCCCTAGCCGCCCTCATGAGTGGTCTTCCAAACGTGATACATCCGCTGTAACGCGGTAAAGTTGGCCAAGATGGCCGTTACCCACAAACCGATGGTCACCTGCTCCAGGACCAAGGAAATGATCAGAACAGCAGTCCTCTCAAAGCGAGTGAGGAGCCCGACCTTGCACTGGAGGCCCAGCCCCTCGGCCCGGGCCCTGGTGTAGCTGACCATCACAGAGCCAACTATGGCGACGTAGATGAGAACGATCTCCTGCACGGCGCCGGATTGGGTGTAGAACACGAGGAGACCCAGATAGACGATGGCCTCGGAGAAGCGATCCATAGTCGAATCCAAGAAAGCTCCGAACCTGCTTCTCTTCCCTGTCAGCCGGGCCAAGGTCCCATCCAGGGCATCGAAGAGCGCAACCAAGCCAACCAAAACGCCGCCGATCCTCGTATGGCCCTGGGCCAGTACCCAAGCTACCCCCAGGTTGAGAACAACCCCCATCACCGTTATCACGTTGGGGGAAACCCCCGTCCGGCCAATGAGGCGGGCGATAGGCTCCACCAAGCCCCCGAACCGCTTCCTGAACAGCTCGGTCAGGGTCACTGGATCACTCTTCGCCTCACCTGAACTTCGTATTTGGTCTTTGAGAGACTCCAACCTCTCCTCCTCCCTACTAGCTTCTCTTTTTCTTTTCCAACAGTTCTCGATAGTAATCCAAGACCTGTTTGGTCACCTTGTCCCAAGAGTAATCAGCCGCCTTGGCTTGCCCTTGTTGACCCATTCTTCCACGCAGGGACGGCTCTTTGAGCAGACGAACCAGGGCCTCGGCCAGACGCCGCTCATCCTCCGGTTGAACCAGAAGCCCCTCCCCCCCGTTCGCCAAGACACCGCGATAACCAGCGATGTTCGAGGCCACGATAGGCCGCCCTGCCGCCATTGCTTCTAGTAAGATGATCCCGAAGCTCTCGAAGCCGGTTGAGGGGGCGCAGAAGACGTGGCAAGTTCGATAGTAGCGAGGCAAGTCATCTTCCGACACAGGGACAATAAACCTGACGTCGTGAAGGCCATTCTGGCGGGCATAGAGCACGAATGGCTCCTTGTCGTCCTTGTCGTAAGCCCCTACCACTATGAGACGGGCTTCGGGAACAGCTTTCTTGACCTGGGCGAAAGCCTGAAGGAGGTATTTGAACCCTTTGCGCTTCTCCAAACGTCCGACGAATAGGATGTTCAATTTGCCATCATTGAACTGCTCTATCGGGCGTAAAGCTGGATCACTGAAGCGCCCCAGGTCAATGCCGTTGGGGATAATGCGGTAATCGCCTGGGAAATACGGGGACAGATAATCCTGAACCACCTCGGAGACGGCTATCCGGCCATCGAGGCGGTCGAAGAAGCGCTCGAAGATGGGCCTGGCGTAATCATAGCTTGGATGCATGGATTCGCGATAGGCATGGAAAGTGCCCACCACCACGGACTGGGGCGACAAGGGGGCGTGCCGTAAAACAGCCAAAGGCAGAGCCGGGGTCAGCGGCTCGTGGAGATGGATGACGTCAAACTGCTCCCGTTTCAGTATCTTCTTCACCCGCCGATAGACGCGCGGCGATAGGGTGATGCGAGCCACTGACCCTGCAAAGGGAATGTGAACGATGGAACCAGAGACCTTGATGACCTGCGGGGGCACGTTCCCCACGTCATCGGAGCAAGCGGCAATGATGCGGACATCGTGACCCAATCGCCGAAATTCCTTGTCCAGATAGAAAATATGTTTGACCACCCCTCCGGGATAGGGGTAATCGTAGGGCGAGACCAGGGCTATCTTCATAAGCTCCGTTCACCAACATGTATGCAAGAGAGTGTAGGTGCAAGTCGGCCCATAGAGCAGACTGGCGTCCGCACTCCTCAGTTAATCAGCTATTCGGCCATTCGCCATAAGGGCACCGACATGACCCACTGTTCGGGCTGCTCCCCAATATAACGCTCCATAATAGCCACCACCTTCTCCACGCCGGCCCTGGCATCACCGTCTCGGTCGCCAGTGGCCTCCAGTTCCAGAGGCGGCTCCAGGTGGACAACAAAGGTATTGTCGGGCAGCCGCTGGCTGAACCCTACGATGATAGGCGCGCCGGTGCGCAGGGAGAGCCGGGCATAGCCATCGGGCAAGAGAGCAGGCGCGCCGAAGAAGTCCACCACGATGCCGCTCCCGACAATGTTCCTGTCAGCGGCCAGGGCCACGACTTCGTTGCGCCGCAGAGCCCGGAAGAGTTCAAATAGAGGCCCATCTATGGGTATCAACCGAAAGCCCTTGTTGGCCCTCAGGCTGCAGATATACTGAAACAATGCCTCTGGCTTGAGATGCTCCACGGGGCCGACGACCGGGATCTCCCATAAGGCCAGCACTTGAGCTACAACGTCTATATTGCCAAAGTGGGCTGCGACAACGATCAAACCCTTGCCCTTGGACAAAGCCCCATCAAGATGCTCGCGGCCTTCCACCTTGACCAACCGTTCTATCTCAGCCAAGCTAAGAGTCCGCGCCCGGAACAGATCGTAGTAATTCTTGGCCATGTTGCGAAACACACCGCGCACAATGGTCTCGCTGTCGCCTGCTGGCCTTGAGCTGCCCTGCAAAATGTGAGTTACATTGTCGTAGATGTTGGCTCGCGTGGCCTTGTCCAGGTGGTAAAACAGGTCACCCAA
>CAZGKH010000557.1:0-2846 GCA_964525665.1 uncultured Anaerolineae bacterium
GCCGCCGATGCCCGTTAGCTCAATGATCTGGCGGGAGCCCTCTGCTCGTGGCGGGCGCACGCCATACAGGAGCCGGCCTCCCTGGCGAAGGATCAGGCTGGTTCCCAGGAACATGTCATCGGGCACGATGTCAGAGAGACGTTGAGGTTTTGCGGCGGTTTCATGCGTCACCGTGTTGCTCCTTCGTTGACAGAGATGAACAGGGATGAGAGCAGGTGAAGCATGGCTGATCTCTTTACAATAGGGGTGTCTTGGCCTGGGCCGGTCACCGGGTCTGCGATTTGAGCCGTTGAATCTTTGAGAGGACAGTGGCGAAATCTACTCTTGGAACATCCAGAGGAAGGGCCTTGTCAACACCCGTGGTGGGCTTCCTGCCCTTGTGCATGTGGTGAGGATGCGTAGACAGTTCTGGATGATGGGGAGCATCGTCGTACTGTAAAATACGGTTCCCTTCCTCATCCAGGTAAACATAGGCGTAATCATACTCCCTGACGTCCACCGTAGCATCCAGCCAGGAGTGAACGATCAGCCGATAGCCATCCTTGAAGACAAGGTTGGCATGAAGAGCGGCAATACATTCCACCTCGTCTTCGGAAGGGAAACTGTAATCGGGGTGCGCCGTGGCCAGCAGGTCAGCGATCTCTGCCAATGCCGTGAAAGCGCCCCAGTAGTAGGCCCTGATCTTTCCATCAGGCATCCGTCACTTCTGCCTCCGAAAAGCCAAATCGCTCTTGCATAGTCAATAAGCTCTTGTAACGGACACGCCACTCCCAGTAGTCGTCTGGACCTTCCTGAAGGGCGCCTTCCTGGAACTTACAGTAGAACTCGGCTGAGGTCATACCATGCTTCCGTTCCAAGCGGCGAAGAACACGTACCGTTTCGGCAAAGTATCCGGCCGGTGTTGTAGGTGGACGGACGGGCAGCGCCCTCCTCGCCTGGATGGCCGAAGTCACGAAACTGTAGTCTTCCATGGGAATAAGGAGTAAAATGCCGCCCAGTTTTGGGATTTGGAAACCGACAGGCTGGCCTTGAAAACGAGCTATCAATTCGGTCAGCTCAATATCAGCCTGTGGGAGTTTGACGACCGGTATAACGTTCTCTTTCATAAGACATTCCCCCTTCCGTGTCCTGAGGTGGTTTTATTGTAACACAAACCTTGTTGGGCGTCAATTCAGATGATCTAAGTCGTTGTCTGCCGCCAGCACCGCTCCTGAGCGAGGCGGCAACGTCGCGTTGGTGATCCGTCCGGCGGCCACCTGCGCCCGGCCTCCCTCCCACAAGTTGTGCAGGGCCGCGCCATTGGCGAACAAGTCCTGCACCGGCACGTCCAGGTCGTAGCCGGCCGGGCCGTTGTTCAACACCACCACCAGCGTCTCCCCTTCCCCCTGGCGAGCAAAGGCGTAGACGCTGTGTTGATCGTCGGCGCGGAGGCGGAGGTAGCGCCCGCGCCGCAGAGCAGGGTGCTGGTGGCGCAGGGCGATGGCCCGACGGAAGAAGGCCAGCAAGTCGTGATCCCAGCGCGCCTCGTCCCAGGAGAAGGCGCGGCGGGAGTCCGGGTCATGGTTGCCCTCCATGCCGACTTCATCACCATAGTAGACGCAGGGCGCGCCCGGGAAGGTCATCTGGAACAAGGTGGCCAGCTTCAGCGCGGCCTTGTCCCCCCGCACCAGCGTCAGGAAGCGGGGCGTGTCGTGGCTGCTGAGGAGGTTGAGCTGCACCAGCGTCACCTGCCAGTCGTAGAGAGCCAGCAGGCGATCTACAGAATCGGCGAACTGCGTCGCGCTCAGCGGCTTCAGTTCGTAGCCGCCGGGACGCTGGGTGGTATCCAGGCTCTCTCCGCCGAAGAAGCCCAGGCAGGCGCGGTTGAGGACGTAGTTCGTCACGGCGTCGAACTGGTCTCCCTGCAACCAGCGCCGGGCGTCGAACCAGATCTCGCCCACGATGTATGCCTCTGGATTGGTTGCCTTGACCACACGGCGGAACTCCCGCCAGAAGGCGTCGTCGTCTATCTCGTGGGGCACGTCCAGCCGCCAGCCATCTGCGCCAAACTCGATCCAGTGGCGGGCCACGTCGAGAATGAAGCTGCGCACGGCCGGCGTGTCGGTATTGAGCTTGGGAAGCGCGGGCAAGTCCCACCAGGCCTGGTAGCCCAATCCTTTGAGGCTGCCCTGGCTACGGGCGAGACGCACTTCCTCAGGGTCGGGGTAGGCATTCAGCCCCCTTCCAGCCCGCAGTCGCTCCTCGTCGAAGTAGAACCAGTCCAGGTAGGGCGAGGCCGCTCCGTTCTCCAGGGTGTGGTGAAACTGATAGAACCCCCGACTGGCGTGGTTGAAGACCCCATCCAGCACCACGCGGATGCCGCGGGCGTGAGCCGCGTCCAGCAGTTGGCGAAATGCCTCGTTCCCGCCCAGGATGGGATCCACCTGGTAGTAGTCGTGGGTGTGATAGCGATGGTTGGCCGCCGACTGGAAGATGGGGTTGAAGTAGATGGCGGTGATCCCTAGCTCCTGCAGGTAGTCGAGATGCTCGACCACGCCCAGCAGGTCGCCCCCTTTGAACCCGTAGGCCGTCGGCGGACTGTCCCACGGCTCCAGGTTGGACGGCTTGGGAACCCGCTCGCTGCGGGCAAAGCGGTCCGGGAATATCTGATAGAAGACAGCGTCTTTGACCCAGTCGGGGGTAACGATGTGTGTCAATATCCAATCTCCAAATTGTGGAATATGTTATTGCGAGCCGGAGGCGAAGCAATCCCCTCCCCTCGTTGGGGATTGCTTCGGCGCAAACTGCGCGCCTCGCAATGACAATTGCCTAATCCTCTACAACACCAATGAGCAGCCCCCGCAACA
>CAZGKH010000558.1:0-2837 GCA_964525665.1 uncultured Anaerolineae bacterium
ACTCTCTATATACTGAGGAAAAGAGACGGTCACTATTTCCATGTTAGGCCGCGAAGTGATATTCCGCCTTATACCAGTTGAAAAAGCGAAATCAAGTTGCTTTCCGAACTTTCCAAAAGGGGTTCTCTCCCTCATAGTCGCCTTCCTCCTCCTCCTTGCGACCCTTTGCGTCCCTGTTGTTAGCAGCCCCTTAAGCGATACCGTGCCTGCGTCTGTCTTCCCCATTACGAAAAATAGTAAACAGGTGAGGACTGAGATCTGCCATTTATCAGCATTTTCAATCAGGGACCTAATGATTCGGGGAGAAATATGGGAGGCAAGGGGTCAACCCTCTATCATTCCCATTCTGGCTCAAATGCGGGCTCTTGCACGCAAACGGGGACAAATATCTATGTACAGGAAATATTCCACTTTTCTATTCCTGATCCATAAAAACAGGAGGGTCAAAAGTTACACGAACCCGTAAGTTGTAAAGAATTACAATTCGAGGCGTTCTCTCAGCTTTGCCACTTTCCCTGCGATGCGAGAGGCATCATCCATGATAGCCTTCCCGCTTGCCCTCTCCATCTTGAGCTTCTCAATGTCCCGGGAGATATTATTGAAATCTCTCTTGAAATCAGCAGCCCGATCCCTCATCCCATCAAGCATACCATTAAGCGCTTCTGCCACGTCTTTGAACTCGTCTTTCCCCCTCAAGTTAATGGGTTCCTCGAGATTTCCCTCGCGTATGCGTGCCAGCTCCCTGGAGATCCGGTATAGGGGCCCCTTCACCCTTTCCATCATCCAGAACCCGGTTACGACCAGCAGGAGTGCGACTGAGGCGATTGCCACGAGGTTAACTGATATGAAAAGAGGTTTCAGAAACCCGTTTATGGTACTCTCGTCGATGTGAATGCTCCAGCGCAGGGCATCGAGCCTGCGGGTGGCTATCATATTAAAGACGACGTTTGACACGATGCTCACAAGGAGCGATACGATCACGAAGGGAAGGACCATCTTCCACTGGAACCCGGCGCTCGTAATGTACTTACGCCTTCTAAACTTCACCTTTAACCTCCTATAGATTGTGGCATTTAAGGCACAGCCTGCTCTTTATGTTGCTCAAGACGAGCATGTACTTCTCTTTGGAATAGGAGCTGTGGCAGGTGCCGCAGCCGATCTTTCCGTTTATCAACCTGACTTCCTTTGGAAGCATCCCGGGAGGGTTGAACCCTCTCGGCTTTCTCGAAAATGCATCCTCGTAAGAGATCCCGATGGGATGGTTTTTCCTCCTGTCGAAGTGTGACCAGGTACCGGCGCCCAGGGACCTGACCGGCTTGTCCAGAAAACCGTCGTGGCACTCGATGCACTGAAGCGACTGCATATCTATGGGGCTGCCCCTGTCGAGCTCCTTGTAGGAGCCCATGTGGACCTTGTCGAAGAGGATGTGCCCCTTCTCGTCCACCTTGTGGCAGGCGCTGCAGAAGATCTCCCCGCGCCCCGGCCTTCTCAAGAGGTAATAGCTCACTCTCCCCGTATTTATGGAAAAGGGATGGGTATAGTGGCAGGTTATGCAGGTGAGTTTTCCTTCAACAAGGGGCATATCGTCAGGGATATGGCGGCTGCTCACAAAATCTACCGGGTGGGATTGGGTCTTCTCCACGTCGCTGTGGCATGAAAGACATTTGGAGCTGTCCATTGTCTTCAGCCTGGTCAGGTCCTTGAGAGTATCTACATGGCATATCGCGCAGTCGTCCTTTGAAAAATCGTGTGTATTATCCTGGATGCTGTAGACGAAAACGGCGGCGAAAAGGATCACCACGATGACAAGAAGGCCACGGATCTTCATATCTTCAGTTTCTCGACCTCCTCTCGTAATTTTCCCTCCACACGCCTGATATCTTCGATTATGGCGCTGTCCATTGCCCCGTCGCTCGAGACTCTCTCCGCCAGTGTGAGAGTTTCCTCGAGAGCCTTGAGTTCGCCGGAGAAGCCTGCGAGACGCTCCCGGTATCCCACGAGAGTTCCATTTATTTCTTCCGCGAGAGGTGTGATCGCGTCCTTATCACGAAATGAAAGCTCCTCACCGTACCCCTGGCCGTCAGCGGATCGGGCGAACTGCTTTACCCTCACGAGGGGGCCCGCGATCCGGTGGGTGTAGAGGATGCCCAGTGCGCCTACTCCCGCGGCAATAAGGAGGTAGAAGATAATGTTGATTTTCAGGGTAATAATTGCGAGGGAATCTTTGATCCGGGTGATAAGGGCATAGGTGGCCCCGTAGTGAGGGCTAAGATCGTAACTCAAACTCCTGTAGCAGAAAATGGCAGAGAGGAGAATGAAGAAGAGGAGGATGATTACCATGAAGGTCAGGAGACTCTTCAGAAATCCTTTCTTCACAACGCTGTCGGGGACCAAGGGGACCTCCTTTCCCGATATAAATAGGTTTCCTACCCTATTTACTTATCGTCCCCTTCTCTATCAAAACTTTATAGAGATATCCCGATCCGAGGTTTACATCAGTATTTAATATTCCTTTGAACGTGACAACCTGGCCCGGGCTCACCACTTCCTGGGTGGTCACTTTTATCGTATTCATGGGCGCCTTCCCCGTGCCGTCTGAGAGGGTGATCCAGTTCTTCCCCATGATATTGTTGCTTGCTTTGAGCACCTTCGCCCTTAAGAGAACCTCCTTTCCTTTGAGCTTTCCGCTGTCCCGGTAGAGAGCCTCTATGGTAAGTGCACCTTTGGGAATCTTTATGCTCCCTTTTTCAGGGGGGAGAACACTCTGTCCCTTTCCAAGGCTTTTGTGGAGGGAATCAGAGGGAACTGCCCCTTTGGGGGCACCAGGTTTTTTAAGA
>CAZGKH010000559.1:0-1474 GCA_964525665.1 uncultured Anaerolineae bacterium
GCGCCAGCAACTGACCGACGATGTCCGCATCCACGGCGTCATCACCCACGGCGGGTCGGCTCCCAACATCATCCCTGACTACACCGCCGCCAGGTTCCTGGTGCGAGCCGCGGAAAAAGACCACGCGTTGGCTATGCTGGACAAGGTGGAGGATTGCGCGCGGGCTGGAGCCCTGGCCGCTGGCGCCGAGGTCAAGCTGACGCGCGGCGAGACGTACTACGCCAACATGGCCCCCAACCCCGTCCTGGCCGATCTCTTCGACGCCAATCTGACCGCTTTGGGCCGAGAGGTGCTGTTGCCGCCACCCAGCGGGCGCATGGGCTCTACCGACATGGGCAACGTCAGTCACGTCGTACCGGCCCTGCATCCCTACATCGCCATCGCGCCCGAGGAGGTAGCAGGCCACTCGCCGGAGTTCCGCGCCGCCTCAGCTTCCCCTGAGGGCCACGCCGGTCTTCTGGACGCGGCCAAGGCACTGGCGATGACGGCCGTTGACCTCTTCTCCAACTCAGAGCGGGTGGATGCAGCCTGGGAAGAATATCGGGCTCGTTTCGGCTGATCGCAAAGCACGAAAGGTGCCAGGCACTTTCTCCAGGGATTTCGCACCCAAAAGGCTTTGTGAATTGTTCTCAGTGTCGGGACAGACGGCTTTACGAAAGTACCTGGCACCTTAGCTCGCTTCGGTTGATCGCAAAGTACAGAACTTGTACTTGACAGAGCAAGAATAGGGCGATATAATACGTTTGTTCAAAGCTGGATAGGCTTCGATGATTGCGGTGAGAGTCTCGGCGTAGTCGAGACACTTGCCGTAATCGGTGAGCCTCAAAATATCCCAAAGGAGTCAAAACATGCATAGTAAGTCAAACATCCTGGAACAAATCGCCTCTAACCTGTACAACGGCGAGGACAAAGTCGTTGCTGACTTGGTCCAGCAGGCACTGGATCAGGAGATGTCTGCGGCCGAGATTCTCAACGGCGGTCTCATCGCCGGCATGGATGAGGTGGGCAAGGACTTCAAGGCTGGCGACCTGTTTGTGCCGGAGGTGCTCATCGCTGCCCGCGCCATGCGGGCTGGCATGAGCATCTTGCGCCCACTGCTGGCGGAAAGTGATGTGCCCAGCGCGGGCAAGTACATCGTCGGCACGGTGCGGGGCGACCTGCACGACATCGGCAAGAACCTGGTCAAGATGATGCTTGAGGGCGCTGGCTTCGAGACCATTGACCTGGGCACCGACGTCAAGCCCGACGAGTTCGTCGCCGCCGTGCAGGAGCATCAGCCGCAGATCATAGGCATGTCGGCCTTGCTGACCACGACCATGCCGGGAATGAAAGCCACCATTGAGGGGTTGGAGGAGGCAGGCCTGCGCGATACAGTCAAGGTCATGGTCGGCGGCGCGCCAGTGACCGCGGTCTTCGCCGAGCAGATCGGTGCCGATGCCTACGCGCCCGATGCGGCTACGGCGGTGGATGTGGC
>CAZGKH010000559.1:1574-2833 GCA_964525665.1 uncultured Anaerolineae bacterium
ACCATCCGCATGCTGTCCGACGAACAAATCGAGGCCATCCACCACACCAGCCTGGATATCCTGTCTCGAACGGGCATTGTGATGAAGAACGGGGCCGGGCGCGAGTTGCTGCTCGACGCCGGGGCCTGGGAGTCGGAGCGACGGATCAAAGTACCCTCGCTCTTGGTGATGGATGCCATCGCCTCCGCGCCACCGCGCATTCCCATGTTCAATCGGTTGGGCGAGCTGACCATGCCCCTGGAGCCAGGCAAGGTGTTCTTCGGGCCTGGCTCCGACTGTCCCTTTACCCTTGACGTGGAGACGCGCGAGCGGCGCCAAGCTACCGCCGAGGACGTGCAGCGCATCGCCCAGTTGTGCGACGGCCTGGATCAGATGGATTTCGTCATGTCCATGGCCACTCCTTCGGACGTGCCGACCCTGGATCACTATCTCCACAGCTTCATAAACATGATCCGCGGTTCGGTCAAGCCCAACGTCTACACGGCCAACAACCGGCAGGACATGGAGGCCATCTACCGCATCGCCTGTGCGGTGGCCGGCGGCGAGACCGAGCTGCGAGAAAAACCCTTCCTGCTGCACTACGCCGAGCCTATCTCGCCGCTGCTTTTCAACGATGAGTCGGTGGACAAGCTGCTGTTCTGCGCCGAGAAGGGCATCCCCGTCACCTACTTGCCCTCGCCCAACACCGGCGGCGGTGGGCCGATCACCCTGGCGGGTGCGCTGGCCCTGGGCAACGCCGAGTGCCTGGCGGGTCTGGTGCTCAGCCAGTTGGTGCGACCGGGCACGCCTTTCCTGTATGGCATGAACACCGCTGCGCTGGACATGAAATCGGCCATCGTCAGCTACGGCAGCCCTGAGTGGCCGCTGGGCATGGCCGCCTGTACCGACCTGGCTCGCTACTACGACCTGCCGGTGTGGGGCACGGCCGGCGCCACCGATAGCAAGGTGGTGGACGCCCAGGCTGGCATTGAGGCCACTGTTTCGGTCATGACCGCCTTCCTGACCCGCTGCAACCTGGTGCACGACGTGGGCTACATCGAATACGGCACCACGTCCTCAATGGAGATGCTGGTGGTGGCCGATGAGATCATCCGCGACGTGCGCTACGTCATGGGCGGCGTGGAGGTCAGCCAGCGCACCCTGGCCCGCCAGGCCATCCACCGCGCCAAGCCCGGCGGCGGCTTCCTGGCCGATGATCACACCCTGGACAACTGGAAGTGGGCCCAGTGGCGGCCAGAGCTGATTGACCGCATGCGCTA
>CAZGKH010000560.1:0-2832 GCA_964525665.1 uncultured Anaerolineae bacterium
GGGCCTTTTCGGCCAGGGCCTCGTGCAGGTGTTTCAGGGCCGGTATGAGCTGGTCGCGGAGGGCCAGCACCGCCGCCACGTGGATGGTGGTGGGGATCACGTCGTTGCTGGACTGGCTCATGTTGACGTGGTCGTTGGGGTGCACCGGGGTCTTGCTACCCGCCTGACCGCCCAGCAGTTGTATGGCGCGGTTGGCGATGACCTCGTTGGCGTTCATGTTGGTGGAGGTGCCGGAGCCGGTCTGGAAGACGTCTACAGGAAAGTGGTCATCGAGCTGGCCCTCAATGACCTCGTCGCAGGCCCGCACGATGGCTTCGCCCAGCGGTCTATCCACCAGCAACTTCAGGTCTATGTTGGCCTGAGCACAAGCCTGTTTCACCAGCCCCAAAGCCTGGATGAAGCGCCGCCCGAAACGGATGCCGGATATGGGGAAGTTCTCCACCGCCCGTTGCGTCTGCGCGCCCCACAGGGCATCGTCGGGGATTTCCACCTGGCCCAGGGAATCACGTTCGATCCGCATTTTCGCTCACCTCACGTGCTCGCGCTCGCTGGGCGCGGCGGATGCGGGCGCGGGTTTTGCCGATGCCCTGGGTGGGAGGCACGCCTTTAGGACAGACTTCCACGCAGTTCCACACCATGTCACAGCCCCACACTCCCTGCTCGCTGTCTACCAGTGCCAGCCGCGCCTCGTCGGCATCATCTCTGACGTCTGCCAGGAAACGGTAGTGCTTGGCCAGGGCCGCCGGCCCCAGATACTGCGGATCGCGTTCCGCGGCCGGGCACACGCTCTGACAGGAGGCACACAGGATGCAGTTGGTGTAAGGCTCGGCCTCGGCCCACTGCACGGGGTCTACCAGTCGCTCGCGTTCAGGATCGGGGCCGGCTGGCTGGAGCCAGGGCTGGATGGCCAGGTTATGCTCAAAGAAAGGCTCCATGTCCACCACCAAATCCTTCAGCAGCGGCAGGTTGCGCAGCGGCTCCACGGTGATGGTTTCCTTACCCAAGCCGCGCACCTGGGTGCGACATGCCAGATCCACTTGCCCATTGATGACCATGGCACAGGAGCCGCACACCGCGCCCCGGCAGGCGTAGCGGAAGGCCAGGCTGCCGTCCTGATCGGCCTGGATGCGCAGCAACGCCTCCAACACCGTCATGCCCTCCGGCACGGCGAGGGCGTATTCCTGATAATACGGCGCGTCGTCTCTTTTCGGATCGAAACGCTGAACCTTGAACGTATGCTGTTGCGTGTTCATCAGTACTTCCTCTCCGCCGGCTGGTACTTGGTAATGATGACGTCGGTGTATTCCAAGCGCGGCGCGCCATCAGGATTGTAGGTGACCACGCTGTGCTTGAGCCAATCCTCGTCGTTGCGGCCCAGGTGATCGGTGCGCCAGTGGGAGCCGCGACATTCGGTGCGTTTCAGCGCGGTGAGGGCCGTCACCTCGGCCAGTTCCAGCATCCCGCCCAGCTCCAGGGTGTCCACCAGGTCGTAGTTGAAGTCGTCGCCCTTGTTGTCGAGCACCACGCGGCGGTAGCGATCCTTGAGTTCGGCCAATTTGGATACAGCCTCGGCCAGGGGTTTCTCCTCGCGGTACACACCGACGTTGTCCGTCATGACAGCCTTCATAAGGCGGCGGATGACTCCCTGGCGCTCGCCCTCGCTGCGGGCTTTGAGAGCTTCAATAGCCGCCTCCTGTTCACGCAGCGCATCAGCCAGCGCGGACTTAGGAGCCGGCCCCGCCGTCCCTTTGACCAGATCTGCCGCCCGCTGGCCGGCCCGCTGGCCAAAGACGATGGTCTCTAGCAGGGAGTTTCCGCCCAGACGGTTAGCCCCGTGGACGCTGATGCAGGAACACTCGCCGACGGCGAACAGGCCCGGCAGGGGCGTCTCGCCATTCTCATCGCAGGCCAGGCCGCCCATGGAGTAGTGCTGACCGGGCTGCACGGGGATGGGCGCTTCGATGGGGTCCACACCGGCGAAGTCCATGGCGATCTGGCGGATGCCCGGCAGCCGGGTCTTGATGACCTCAGCCCCCAGGTGGCGCACATCCAGGTGAACGTAGCCGCCCTTGGGCCCCATGAAGCCGCGCCCCTCCTTGACCTCCGTCTGGATGGAACGGGCCACGATGTCGCGGGGGGCCAGGTCTTTCACCGTGGGCGCGTAGCGTTCCATGAAGCGTTCGCCCTCAGTGTTGTACAGGATGCCGCCCTCGCCGCGCACGCCCTCGCTGATGAGGATGTTGGTCCCGTAGAGGGTCGTGGGATGGAATTGGACGAATTCCATATCCTCCAGCGGCGCACCGGCCACGTAGGCGGCCGCCGTCGCGCTGCCGGTGTTGATGATGGCGTTGGTGGATTTGTCGTAGATGCGTCCGTGGCCGCCGCCGGCGATGATGATGGCATCCGCGCTGAAGGCTTGCAGTTGGCCGCTGGGGATGTGCAACGCCACCACGCCCACGGCCCGCCCGTCGTGAATCACCAGGCGGGTGAGGAGCCATTCATTGAAGAAGGGAATCTCGCGCTTGAGGCACTGCTCCCACAGGGTGTACAGCAAATGGTGGCCGGTGCGGTCGGCGGCGTAGCAGGTGCGGGGGAAACCAGCCACGGCGCAGGTCCGCGTGGCGATGCGCCCGTCCGCGAAGCCGCTGACAATCGCAGCACAGCACCCGCAGCGACCTCAACCCTGTCCGCGTCGATACGACCATCGAGCTTCAGCGTGCCCTCTTGATGGACCAGGTTTGCAAAGGCGGCCACACCCTCGATGCGCAGGCTGTGGCCGGCATCCGTGGTCCAGTCGGCAAACTGAAAATCACCCACCAAACCAACAGCGCT
>CAZGKH010000561.1:0-2829 GCA_964525665.1 uncultured Anaerolineae bacterium
TTCAATATCTACGTGGCCGGGCCGCCTGGCACGGGGAAGACCACGGCTGTCAGGCGCTTCCTGGAGGAAATAGCCAAGGACAAGGCAGTGCCCTCCGATTGGTGCTACGTGTACAACTTCCTTGATCCCTATCGCCCCAAGGCCCTGCGCTTGCCGCCAGGCAGAGGGCGCGAATTTCAGAAGGATATGAAGAACCTGCTGGATCGGATCCGTCGAGAGATTCCCAGGATCTTCGAGAGCGATGAGTATGCCGCTAGAAGAGAAGGGACTGTTCAGGGCTTTCAAGGACGGAGACAGGAGCTCACCGCTCAAATGAGCAACAAGGCTCAGGAAGAGGGATTCCTTCTACAAATGAGCCCTATGGGCCTGTTGATCGTTCCCGTGATGGAGGGAAAGCCCCTCAGCGAAGAGGAATTCAGGGCGCTGAGTACGGAAGTGAAACAGGAAGTACTGCAAAAACGGGAGAGCCTGCAAGAGGAGCTAAAGAGGACCATGAGGCAGTTGACGGGCCTGGAGAAGAAGGCCAACGATGCGCTACAGAAACTGGACCAGGAGGTAGCTCTGTATGCTGTGGCCCCCGCCGTTACCGAATTGGTAGAGAAATACGAGGGTCTTCCGGAGATCGAGGGCTACTTGAAGGAGATGCAGGATGACATCGTGGAGAGCCTTCCCCAGTTCAGGGGTGAGGCTCAGGCCCAGCCTGTTTCTCCCCTGGCCGCGCCGGGGGCGGCGGAGTTGCCCTTCAGGAAGTATGAGGCGAATGTAATTGTGTGCAACTCCGAGCTTGGAGGAGCGCCGGTGATCATGGAGCTCAATCCCACCTACAGCAACCTTTTTGGCCGGATAGAGAAAGAGGCCCAATTCGGCGCCCTTTTCACCGACTTCACCATGATCAGGGAGGGCTCCCTCCATCGGGCCAATGGCGGCTACCTGGTGCTGCCCGCCGAGGGGGTGCTGCGCGATCCCTTCTCTTGGGTTGGCCTGAAGCGAGCTATCAGGAGCAAGGAGATCGCCGTAGAAGAGGCCGGTGAGAGGTTGGGCTTTGTCACCACCAAGAGCCTGCGGCCTGAGCCTATCCCGTTGGACGCCAAAATACTTCTCATCGGGCAACCTAATCTCTACTATCTTCTATACACCATGGATGAGGATTTCAGCGAGCTGTTCAAGGTCAAAGCCGATTTCGACACCCGCATGGACCGCACGGACGAGAACATAAACGACTACGCCGCTTTTGTCTGCACCCTTTGCTGTGAAGAGGATCTGAAGCACCTTGACGCCTCGGCGTTGGCCAAGATAGTTGAGCACAGCTCCCGGTTGGCCCAGGATCAAGAGAAGCTCTCCGCCAGGTTTGGCGAGATGTCGGACATCATCCGGGAAGCCAGCTTCTATGCGACCCAGGAGGGTTCGACCTATACAACCGCCGCTCACGTGCAGAGGGCCATCGAGGAGAAGTACTACCGCTCCAATCTCATTCAGGAGCGGGTCAACGAGATGATCGAACGGGGCAGCATCATCATTGACGTGGCAGGCGAGGAGGTGGGCCAGGTCAACGGTCTCGCCGTTTCTGGCCTGGGCGACATGTCCTTTGGCCGACCATCTCGGATTACAGCCAGCATAGGTCTGGGACAGGCGGGGCTTATAGACATCGAGCGGGAGGCCAAGCTGGGCGGCCCCCTCCATACCAAAGGAGTGATGATCCTGAGCGGCTATCTGACAGACAAATACGCTCAAGACAAGCCCCTCAGTCTCTCGGCCCGATTGGTCTTCGAGCAGAGCTACTCCGGCGTGGACGGAGACAGCGCATCCAGCACCGAGCTTTATGCACTTCTTTCCAGCCTATCCGGCCTTTCCATCAAGCAGGGCTTTGCCGTCACCGGTTCTGTCAATCAGAAGGGGGAGGTGCAGGCTATCGGCGGCGTGAACGAGAAGATCGAGGGGTTTTTCGAGACCTGCAAGGCCAAGGGGCTGACCGGCCAGCAAGGGGTACTCATCCCCCAAAGCAATGTCCAAAACCTGATGCTCAAAGAAGAGGTAGTGGAGGCGGTCAGGGAGGGCAAGTTCCACATCTGGACCGTAAAGACCATTGACGAAGGGATCGAGATCCTGACGGGAGTCAAAGCCGGGGCCAAGACGGAAGACGGGACCTTCGAAGAGGGTTCCGTGAACGATCTGGCGGATAGGCGTCTGCGGGAACTGGCGGAGATGATGAGGGACTTCGGCAAGGAGGAGAAGGAGGGGACAGGCGAGCAAGAGGAGGAAGAGGAGGAAGGTGAGAGGGAGGAATGAGTAACGAGGCAATGAGGAGGTGCAGTCCATGACCAAACCTATTCGGATAACTCTCAGGCAGAAGAGTTGTCTTGTTATGGTGGTCCTGCTGATGTTCGTCTTGGTCTTGAGCCAGGTAGGTCCTTTGAGACCATTGCCTGCACACGCGGCTGACCCCCCAGCCCTGGCCGGCCGCGTGATTGACCCCCAGGGCGAGCCGGTGCACGGCGCAGAGGTGGCCGCTTACCTGAACGATGCCGAGCAGCCTGCCGTCGTCGGCGAGAGCCAGCCCGATGGCGTCTTCGTGCTCGACCTGCCCCATGACGCGATAGACTCGCTGCGGGTGGAGATCGAGCGCCCACACTTTGAGACGACAGAGTGGGTCGCCGAGGCCGACGACCTGGAGAATCTGAGCCAGGGCAACACCCTGCGCCTGCCAGACATAACCCTGGAGCGACGGTTGACTCTGGGCTTCTGGATAGCGACGCTGACCTTCGTGGCCATCCTGTTGCTCATCGCCCTGGAGAAGCTGCACAACGCCATGGCCGCGCTGTTGGGCGTGGC
>CAZGKH010000562.1:0-2827 GCA_964525665.1 uncultured Anaerolineae bacterium
CCCCGCGGCCCCCCGCGCCCCCCGGCGCCGGCCCCCCCCTCCCCCCCGCCCGCGGGCGAGCGCTGGCCGCGAAACCCTCCCCCCCCCCCCCCCCCCCCCAGACCCGCCCCCCCCGCCGCCAGCCCAACACCGCCGATCCACACCAACGCCGCTGTCTGCCCATCGCCTCCGAACAGTCGTGATAACAGGAACGCCAGCGCCGCCATCCCGCCCAGTACCAGCAGGACGATGAAACCGAAGATCCCGGCGAAGCGGAAGAAGAGGAGTCTCCGCTTGCGGCGCCATGCTCTTGGCCACTCAGGGAACTCGTGGATGTGGCTCGCTGGTGCCCACCTCTGGTGTGGCCTGTGTTCATGATGTTTCCAGAACTTCTTGCCTTTCAAGGTCACGCCTCGTTAATTCTCTGTCACCTGCCGCCGAAGCTCCTCAAAGTAAGCCCGAAACTCCTGGGGAACAATGTCAGCCTCGGGTGCCTTGGGCAAGATTTGCTCAAACAGACGCTCCAATTCGTCGAACTCAATCAAGTGTTCGCGCAGCATGAAGACGACATCTTCTAGATCCGCTTCGAATCCGCGCGCGATCTTGCTCAGAGCGATGCTGTATGGGTCAAAGATATAAGCTGCCAGTTGGCCGAATCGCCCGACAGAGCGTCTTCGTTCGCGGGCTCCTGGTGGCAGAGGGACGAATTCAGCCAAAGGCACATCTTCCAGGTCCAACTGCATCTCGGCGGCCAGCTCCGCCAATACAGCACGAAAACGAGCGGCGCCTTCCGGCGCTACTTCAATGGTGTAATCCACGTCCAGTGTGACGCGGGGGCTGCCCAACAAGCAAAGCGCGCTACCGCCAAGCAGGTAGATCGTTGCTGGGCCTGGGTAACGTTTGCCCAATCGCTGCAAGAACAACTTCAGGTTCGCCGCGGTTACTGATTCCATTTAGCCTCCACCTCCCACGAGCGCAGCAGACGATGTGCCACGCTGTCATACGTTCCGACCCAATTGACGTAAGCTTGGGCCTGTTGCCGGTGTTGCCGGCCCAGGGCTGCCAACCGTTCACGGGGTGAGGTGGTGTCTGGCAGCCCCAGGTCTACTGCAAACCGATCAGGCAGCCATTGCCCGGTTACAAAGGGCCGCAGCCGCCCGGCATATTCTCGTTGCAGCAGCACGGCAGCCGTGTAGAACAGCCGTAAGGTCCGCCGCTCAGCCGATCGTAGCCGTTTCAGGGCGGCGGGCATGGCTTCGGCATACTCGGGGTGCGCTAGCAGCACCGCGATCACCGCGGCCCGAACGCGCGCACTGGGCTGCCGTACCAAATCCGCCAGTAGGATATCCGGGGGGCGGACGCGCTCGGCCCGGTCGGACGTGTGGCGAGACAGATACCGGATGCCCAGCAACTCGAGTTCGGCCACGAGGCGCTCTTCTTCTCCATAGCTGTAGACACTTCCGCGCTTCAACATCACACCTCATCGGTGAACTTGTAGCCGATGCCGTAGACGGTGAGAACGTAGCGCGGCTCGGCAGGGTCGGATTCCAGCTTGCGACGCAGGTTCTTGACGTGGGCGTCTATGCTGCGGTCATAGCCTTCGTAAGCGACGCCGTGCAGCCGGTCGAGCAGTTGGGCGCGGGTGAAGGTCTGGCCGGGGTGCTGGGCCAGCGTGGCCAGCAGGTTGAACTCGCTGCGGGTGAGGCGAATCGGCTCTCCGGCATGAGTGGCGCGGTGGCCTTGCAGGTCAATCTCCAGGTCGCCAACGCGGATAAGCCCCGGCTGATGGACGCCGCCCTGTACGCGGCGCAGCACCGCCCGCACGCGGGCCACCAGTTCGCGGGGCGAGAAGGGTTTGGTGATGTAGTCGTCCGCACCCAGCTCCAGGCCGATGAGCCGGTCGGTCTCCTCGACGCGGGCGGTGAGCATGATGATGGGCACGTCCGACTCGCGCCGCAGCGCGCGGCAGACATCCAGGCCATCCATGCCCGGCAGGTTCAGGTCGAGCACGATCAGATCGGGTCGTTCGTGCCGCGCCACGACTAGCGCCCTCTTGCCATCGGCAGTCGTGACGACGCGAAACCCACCCCTCTCCAGGTAGTCGCGCGCCTGTTTGACGATTTTCGGCTCGTCGTCCACCACCAGAATCGTTTCGTTCATGCTCTGCTCCCTGACTGTCTCTTCTTTACCACTTTACCACGAACGTCAAGAATTTGCAAATCGGCGATTGGTAGGTTGGTGGGTAGAATGGTAGATTGGTAAATGAAGAAGAAATGGCCTGGCCCACGGTGTCCGTGCCTGAAGGGAAAGCCTCTCATGGCTGCCTTGATGGCCTCTTTGTCGCCTTTGATCTCGATGCGATAGCCGTCATCGGTCTCCACGATGCGGAACTCACTTATTACTTTCTCCACGTTCACTCACCTCCTCGAATTTTGTGATTATCAGATGGGCTTGTTTGCCCATCTGCCCTTATTATGCCACAAACCTGTGGAGAAATTATGAAGAGGTGTGGGAGATGTGGTGAAGTGCTGTTGCAGTTTGAGAGATTCTATAGTATAATCATAACAGCAGTTTCCGACGAAGCTGGAAGCCGCGTTGATAATCCCACTATGAAAACATCAAGGAGGCATTTAGATGAAGAAACTATTATTATTGGCTTGTCTTGTGGTATTCTTGGTTTTGGGCGCTAGCTGCCAAACCGCTACGGAGGTTCCCCCCACACCGACCGATACACCTAAACCACCCACTTCAACTCCTGTACCCACTGCCACTCCAAAGCCGCCTACGCCTACGCCGACTCCTACCCCTAGCCCCACTCCTACTCCCGTTCCTACTGCCACGCCAAAGC
>CAZGKH010000563.1:0-2823 GCA_964525665.1 uncultured Anaerolineae bacterium
ACTGCTGCCTCCCAGCTGTCAGCTGTCCGTACATGATCAGCCCCTGGCGTTCCAACTCGTCGAAGCCCTCCTGCGTGGCCCAGGCGGGGACGAGGTTGGAGTTGGCCAGGAAGACACGAGGAGCCTCGCGGTGAGTCCTGAAGACGCCAACCGGCTTTCCGGACTGCACCAACAGCGTCTCATCGTCCTCAAGCTCCTTCAACGCTGCAATGATCGCCTCGAAGCACTCCCAGTTGCGGGCCGCCTTGCCTCGCCCGCCGTAGACGATGAGCTTTTCCGGATCACCGGCCACTTCGGGATCCAGATTGTTCATCAGCATACGCATGGCCGCTTCTTGACCCCAGCCTTTGCAACTCAGTTCCGTACCTCTTGGGGCTCGAATCACTCTGGTCATATTTTCACCTCCGCCAACGAACTGTGTGATTATCCAAAAACTGTTTGCATTTTCTACACGGGCTAAAACTGCTATCAAGGGGCGTCTTTGCCCTGCAAAGGGTGGTTCGGCCACAAAGTCGGGGCGAGGATGCCCCTTCGCAGCAGGGTAATTGCACCTCATTAGCGAACTATCACGGTCTCCTGACGCCCTGGCCCAACGGAAACGAAGGTCGCAGGGGCATCGGCCAACTCTTCGACCCTTCGCACGTAATCCAGGGCTGCCTGAGGTAGATCGGACAGAACCCTGGCGTCCCTGATGTCCTCGCTCCAGCCAGGCCACTCCTCGTAGATGGGCGTGCACTCAGCCAACACCTCTGCACTAGCTGGGAAGCTCTCCAAACGCTGCCCACGGTGATCATAGGCCACGCAGATTTTGAGAGTCTCCAGGCCAGTCATGATGTCCAGCTTGGTGATGGCGATCTCCGTCAGCCCGTTGATTTGGGCGGCGTAGCGCAAGGCTACCCCGTCCAGCCAGCCACAGCGCCGGGGGCGGCCGGTGGTGGTGCCATACTCGTCCCACGGCTGCTTCCCTGTCCCTCGCAGCCGGTTGCCCACCTCATTGAGCAACTCAGTCGGCATGGGCCCAGCCCCCACCCGCGTCTGGAAGGCCTTGACCACCCCGACGATGCGCTCGACGTGCGTGGGGCCGAAGCCCAGGCCGGTCAGCGCGCCCCCGGCGATGGGCGAGGAGCTGGTCACGAAGGGATAGGTGCCGTGGTCGAGATCGAGCAGAGTGCCTTGCGCCCCCTCGCAGAGCACCCTCTTCCCTGCCCTCAAAGCCTCGTGGAGGATAGCCGAGGTGTCGGCCACGTAGGGAGCCAACCGGGCGGCGTAGTCCGCGTACTCCTCCACCACCTCGTGGGGATTGAGCGGCGGCTGATGGTAGATCCGCTCCAGAACGGCGTTCTTGGCCTCCACCGCAGCGCGCACCTTCTCCACGAAAGCGCCCTCATCGAGCATATCCCAGGAGCGCAGGCCGGCCCTGGCCGCCTTGTCGCCGTAGGTGGGGCCAATGCCCCGCCTAGTGGTGCCGATTTTATCTTTGTCCAGCGATTTCTCAGCCGCGCCGTCCAGAGCAACGTCGTAGGGCATGATCAAATGGGCCCTGGCGCTCAGCTTGAACCGCTCAGGGGAGACATCAATGCCTCGCCTGGACAGTTCGTCCATCTCCCGGCTCAACGTCTTGGGATTGACCACCACCCCGTTGCCGATGATGCAAGTGGTATGTGGATACAGAATCCCCGAAGGCACCAAGTGCAAAGCGAATCTGTCCTCACCGACGGTCAGCGTATGGCCAGCATTGTCGCCCCCGTTGTAGCGGGCTACAATGTAAACCTCGGCAGCCAGCAGATCGGTTATCTTTCCCTTGCCCTCGTCACCCCATTGGGTGCCGACGATCACGGTAGCAGCCATTTGTCTCCCTCCTCCCAATAGCTAATATCCAATATCTAACAGCCAATACCTGGATATTGGGTATTAGATATTTTGATGGCGGACGCCCAGGATCTCAACCGCCAGACGGGCGTAAACTCTAGCGGCGGCCACGATGTCGTCCAGGCGGACCTGGTCGTCTACGGGGTGGGCGAAGCGCTCCTCACCGGGGCCGAAACCCACCGTAGGGATGTTGGCTCTCCCCATGGTGTAGGTCCCATCGGTGGAGAAGGCCCACTGACCGATCTTTGGACGGTAGCCTAGCGTCTCCCGGATGGCCTTACCCGTAGCTTGCACTAGCGGGTGATCCTGATCCAGGGCCCAGGGGGGATAGAACTCCTTGGCCCTGCACTCATAGCCGGTGTAGCTGGTCGCCCGATACTCGGTGACTTCCACCTTGGCCTGAACCCTCTCACGGGCAATTATCCACTGGATCTCCGCCAGGGCCTTGGCCTCGGTCTCGCCCAGCGTGAGGCGGCGATCAATGTAAAAGACGCAGGTGTCAGGGATGGCATTTCGACTGGCAGCGGAGCTTTCAATCTGGGTGACGGCGATGCTACCCTGGCCCAAGAAGGCATCGTCGGCCAACTGGGAGGCAAGAAGCTCGATGCCGAAGATCAGCCGAGCGGCGTCGTAGATGGCGTTCCTTCCCAGCCCGGGAGATGAGGCATGACAGGATTTGCCCCGGACAGTGACTTTCATCTCCACGCGGCCCCGATGGCCCCGCTTGATTTGCAAATTCGAGGGCTCGCCCAGAACGACGAAAGCGGGTTTGATTCCTTCTTCTTCAATCAGCACCTGCATTGCAAAACCCTCACAGGGTTCCTCCTGAACAATGCCCACCACACAGAGCTCGCCAGCCAGTTGGGTGCCCGCGTCAATGAGAGCCTTGACTCCATAGACCATAGCCGCCAACGCGCCCTTCATGTCACAGGCGCCCAGGCCGTACAGCACCCC
>CAZGKH010000564.1:0-2821 GCA_964525665.1 uncultured Anaerolineae bacterium
ATAAAAATGGAAGCTTCAGAACAGAACAATTATTATAAAAAAGAGGTTATAGGAGTATTTAAGGAATTAAAAACAGGCAAAAAAGGTTTGTCTGATACAGAAGCAAGGAAAAGATTAGAGGAGTATGGTCATAACAGTATAAAAAAAGAGAAAAAAATTTCTCCATTGAAGATCTTTATTAATCAGTTTAAGGGATTTCTTATCTGGATATTGATAATAGCTACAATCATATCGTTTTTTATAAAAGATTATATAGATGGTATAGTAATCTTGATAATTGTTATTCTTAATGGTGTCTTTGGATTTATCCAGGAATTCAAAGCAGAAAAATCAATAGAAGCTTTAAGAAAGTTAACTGCTCCAAAAAGCAGGGTTGTAAGAAACAACAAAGAAAAAAACATACCTTCTGAGAAAATTGTTCCAGGAGATATTATAGTTGTAGAAACAGGAACAAAGATTCCTGCTGATTCTCGTATTATTAATGCTACAAACCTAGAAGTGCAAGAAGCTTCTCTTACAGGAGAATCTGTTCCAGTAAAAAAGACCTCAGCAAGCTTAAAAGCGGATCTTGCTGTTAATGACCAAAAAAATATGCTTTTCTCTTCAACAATAGTTACAAAAGGAAATGCGAAAGCCATAGTTGTAGGGACAGGTATGCATTCTGAGATAGGCAAGATAGCTAATATGGTCCAAAAAGCTGAGCAGGAAACAACACCACTGCAGAAAAAGCTGGATAAATTAGGCAAAAGATTAGGAATAATAACAATAATTATAGCTATAATAATATTTGCATTAGAAGCATATACTCATCTTGCAACATCTCCTTCATTATTGGTAAATATCCATGATTCATTTCTTGTTGCAGTTGCACTAGCAGTTGCTGCAATACCAGAAGGGCTGCCAGCTGTTGTAACTATCTCTTTAGCTTTTGGAATAAGAAGGATGATCAAAAAGAATTCTCTGATAAGAAGATTATCTTCTATAGAAACTCTTGGAAGCGCTGATATTATCTGTTCAGACAAGACAGGAACATTGACAAAAAATGAGATGACTGTGAGAAAATTATTTATCAACGGAAAAAAGATAGATGTTAGTGGAGAGGGTTATAATCCTAAAGGAAAATTCAGCTATGACGGTAAAAATGTAGATCTAAAAGAACTAGAACTTTTATTAAAGATAGGAGTTATATGCAATAATGCTCAACTGACCAAGAAGGATAAATGGAATATTAAAGGGGATCCTACTGAAGGATCTTTACTTGTTTCTGCAAGAAAAGCAAATCTGGTCCAGGATAAGATAAATAAACTTTATCCTAGGATAAAGGAAATACCTTTTTCATCTGAAACAATGATGATGTACTCTATCAATAGATCAAAAAATAAGAAGATCGTATATGTAAAAGGCGCTCCTGATAAATTACTGAAAAGATGTAATAAGATATATGAAAATGGAAAGATAAGAAAACTTAGCTCTAAAAATAAAAAAAATATATTAAAAGTCAATGTAGAATTTGCAGACCAAGCTTTAAGGATAATAGGTTTTGCATATAAACCATTAAAATCCAAAAATTACAAAGATGATCTTATATTTGTCGGACTGCAGGGCATGATAGATCCTCCTAGAAATGGCGTTAAGGAGAATATAGCTCAATGCAAAGAAGCAGGCATAAAAGTTGTTATGATTACAGGAGATTATAAAGAAACTGCGATAGCTATTGCAAAAGATCTCGGAATAGAAGGAAAAGCCATAAGTTCTGATGAGCTTGATAAATTAGATGATAAACAGTTTAAAAAGATTATAGACTCTATCTCAATATATGCGCGTATCGATCCAAAACATAAGTTAAAAATCGTAAAAACTCTCCAAGATAAAGGTCATGTTGTAG
The DNA here is from genome assembly GCA_964525665.1 of uncultured Anaerolineae bacterium. Taxonomy (GTDB): domain Bacteria; phylum Chloroflexota; class Anaerolineae; order VGOG01; family VGOG01; genus CAYMKL01. The sequence continues at coordinate 1,886 of CAZGKH010000564.1, forward strand.
CGATGACAGGAGATGGTGTTAATGATGCTCCTGCTTTGAAAAAAGCTGATATAGGCATTGCTATGGGTATAACAGGAACAGATGTTGCAAAAGAATCTTCAGACATGGTGCTTACAGATGATCATTTTGCTTCTATCGTAAAAACAGTAGAAGAAGGAAGAGGTATATATGATAATATAAGAAAATTTATTAACTATCTTTTATCAAGCAATGTTGGCGAGATATTGGTGATATTTCTTGCATCTGTATTAGGGATGCCTTTGCCTTTGACAGCTGTGCAGCTTTTATGGCTTAATCTTGTTACGGATGGGCTTCCAGCTATTGCACTAGGAGTAGATCCTCCTGAAAAAGGGATAATGAAGAAAAAACCAAGACCTCCTAGAGAAAATGTTATAAATAAAGAGATGGGTTTTTCAATAATAAGTGTTGGTATCCTTATTGCTATATCTACACTCTTTTTATTCAAATTGAATATAGGCAGTTTATTAAAAGCGCAGACGATAGCTTTTACTTCTCTTGTTGTCTTTGAGATAGTAAGACTGCAGGTTATAAGATCAGATTATCATATGAGTATATTTTCAAATAAAGCTTTAATATTGGCTGTATTGAGCTCTATAGGCCTCCAATTAGCTGTTATCTATACTCCTCTTAATGTTGTTTTTAAGACAGTCCCTCTTAATCTTATAGATTGGACATATATTATAGGAGCATCTTTATCCTTGATAATATTTAATCATATTATCAAAGTTGTTAAAAGATTTAGAGCTAGTTATGTATCTTAATTGAAGAAATGGAACTCTCCCCCTTCTATTTTTAGCCTTTTTCTCGATCCCATTTTTACCCATCAGCACTGCTCCCTGTACTTATGTATACTGATCACGATTGAAAATTCCCGTTTTGTCCGCGGTAAGTTGCTTCCAAATAAGCATGGTCCCT
>CAZGKH010000565.1:0-2812 GCA_964525665.1 uncultured Anaerolineae bacterium
GAACGGCACAATCCCCAATCGCCGATTTGGAGATCGCTTCGCAACGATTGCTCCCCACGACGATGGGGATTGCTTCGCAAAAACCGCTCGCAATGACACTGGGCTGAACGGTTACGAGGAGAGATGGATGCAACGACAGAAGAGAATGCAATCTAATATCAATGACATGCCAATCTTCGACGGCCACAATGACGTGTTGCTGCGCCTGCCAGACCGTGGCGGGGCGAGCGCGTTTCTTGCCGGGTGTGAGGAAGGCCATCTCGATCTCCCCCGCGCCCGTGAAGCTGGATTTGCTGGTGGTTTCTTTGCCATCTTTGTTCCGTCCCCCACGGTAGACTACTCGGTGTCTCCCAACCCCGACCTACTCATCAGAACAAGGGACGGGTACGAGACGAAGCTGGCCGATCCAATAGACTCCGATTACGCTTACGAATACGCCAGCGAGGCCATCACCAGCCTGTTCACCTTGAGGAAGCCGCTGGGGGTGCAGTCAAGGTTGTGCGAAGCGTCGCAGAGCTGGTGGAGTGCCTGGAGCAGCAAGTGTTGGCCATCGTCCTGCACTTCGAGGGGGCCGAGGCGATAGATCCCGAATTGCACCATCTGGAATCGTTCCACCAACGAGGCCTGCGCTCGCTTGGCATCACCTGGAGCCGCCCCAACGCCTTCGGCTGGGGTGTCCCTTTCAAGTACCCCGCCTCGCCGGACATCGGGCCAGGATTGACCGATGCCGGCAAGGAATTGGTACGGGCCTGCAACGATCTCGGCATCTTGCTTGACCTGTCACACCTCAACGAGCAGGGTTTCTGGGATGTGGCGAAACGGTCCAATGCCCCCCTGGTAGCCACACACTCGGCCGCGCACGCTCTTACGCCCAGAACGCGCAACCTCACCGATGAACAACTGGACGCAATCGGTGACTCAAACGGCGTAGTGGGAGTCACTTTCACCATCCACGATTTGCGCCCCGATGGCGGACTCGAAGGAGATGCCCCACTGACAGACTTGATACGTCACATTGATTATATTGCCCATCGCACCGGCGTTGACCACGTCGCCTTTGGCTCTGACTTCGACGGAGCTACCATTCCGGAAGAAATCGGGGATGTTACAGGACTCCCCAGACTCCTCGCTGCACTGCGTGAGCACGGGTTCGATGATGCCGCCTTGCGCAAGCTGACTCATGAAAACTGGATCCGCGTGATTAGAGACACCTGGCAGGAAAGATAAAGTGGCAGCGAGAGAATTCAAAGAGTCCCGCGAGGAAATGGAGAGAATCCTACAGGAAGAGACAATAGGCTACCTGGGCCTATCCACGGATGGAAAGCTATACGTCGTGCCCCTCAACTATGGCTACGTCGAGGGGAGGATACTGTTCCACTGCGCCCTGACGGGGAAGAAGCTAGATTTTCTGAAGGCAAATCCGCAGGTTTGTTTCACCGTGGGGCGTCAGTCTGGACAGGTACGCAGGCACGCGGACCGGGATCCCTGCCACGTAGATAATGACAGCGTTATCTGCTACGGCAAGGCTCGGATTATTGAGGACCTAGAGGAACGCAAGCAAGCTCTGGATACTTTCAATCGTTGCTTTCAGACTGATGCGGAAGAGATATCGCTGGAAGATGTGTCGGAATGCTATGCCGTTGAGATCAAGATCACGGAGATGACGGGTAGACAGGATCGAAGGGGAAAGCGCACCTACTGGAGATACCGCTTTCAAGAATAGTGCGAGGCAAGAATGATTCGAAGGGCAACAGAAGGCGACATTCCCTATATCCGGTTGCTCATGGAATCCGTGCCCGGGTTCTGGCACGAGGACTGGCGCGCCGATGCACTGCCGCGCGGTATCCGCGCGGCCGATGGACTAGCCTTTGTTTGGGATGAGGGGGAAGGGATCACGGGTTTCGTCTGCGCGCATGACGTGGGTTTCCTGGGTTATCTCAGCATACTCGTTGTCGCTCCAGAGGTCAGGGGAAAAGGAGTGGGCAAGCAGCTTGTCCGGCGCGTTGAACGAGAACTTGCTGCCAGAGACTGCGGCACGTTGATTTCCGACGTATGGAGAGACGCTGAAGGATTCTACCGTGCACTGGGGTGGACATCGCCAGATGCCGTTTTGCTGCGGCAGAGGCTTTCGGAAGTGAGCAGCTAAGTTGAGAATACCTACCATAGCGACTTCTCGCCTGATCCTCAGGCCATTCACAGAAGAGGACGTTGATCCCCTCCATCGGATTCTCAGTGCCAGAGACATTCTCCGTTACTTTCCGAATCCAAACCCCCCTACACGGGATAAAGTTGAGAAGCTGATCTCCGCCCAACTCAAGCATTGGGAAGAGCATGGATACGGATGGTGGGCCGTTGAGCCGCGCTGGAAAAAGCAGTTGATCGGCTGGAGTGGGCTACAGTTTCTGCCGGAGACAGAAGAGGTTGAAGTAGGCTATCTGTTGGACCAAGCCTTCTGGGGGAAGGGGTTGGCAACTGAAGCAGCCCAGGCCTGTTTGCAGTATGGGTTTGAGAATTTCGATGTGGAGAGCATCGTCGCCATCGTGCACCCAGACAACATCGCCTCCCAACGAGTCATTGAGAAGTTGGGGATGTCGTTTGTTGACCAGGCCCATTACTTCGGAATGGACTGCTATCATTACTCGATAGAGTGTTCGTCTTTTGACCAGGATAGAGGTGAGAACCGGTGATACAGATACGTCCCTATTCGGAATCGGACGAGGCAGCCGTAGCCGAGCTGTGGCGTGAGGTATTCCCAGATTCGCGCCTCGAACCACGAGGTCGTGTCATTCTACGAGAAGCTCGGATACGCGGC
>CAZGKH010000566.1:0-2810 GCA_964525665.1 uncultured Anaerolineae bacterium
GTGGTGACCATTAACCCTAAGATGGGCGTGCACACGCGCCTGACCGATGAGGTGGAGGAGTGGAAGATCAAGCAGACGCTCTCCATGGTGCGGCAAATGGGTGCGGGCTGGATCGTGGAGTACTTCCCGTGGGCCTACTACGAAGGGGCAAAGGGGCGCTTCGACTGGAGCCACCCCGACATGGTGGTGGATCACGCTCTGGCCCAAGGGCTGACGGTGATCGCCAGGCTAGGCTTCGTGCCTGAGTGGGCACGATCTGAGGATACCATTACATCCTTTCTCGCTCGGGAGCATTACGGCGACTTCGGCGATTACGTCCATGCCTTCGTGGCCCACTTCAAAGGCCGCGTCCAGCACGTCATTATCTGGAACGAGCCCAATCTCAGCACGGAATGGGGGTATCGGCCCGTGGACCCCGAAGGCTACACCGAGCTTCTCAAAGTGGCCTATGCCCAGGCCAAGGAGGCCAACCCGCAGGTGCAAGTCCTGGCCGGCGCCCTGGCTCCCACACTGGCTCCAGAAGGCGACCCAGAGGGCCTGAGCGATCTGGCCTACTTGCAACGGATGTACGGTGCTGGGGCCAAGGACCATTTCGATATGCTGGCCGTCCACGCCTACGGTTGGACGTTGCCTCCCGACGATCCCCCGGCGGCGGACAAGATCAACTTCCGCCGCGCCGAGCTCCTCCGCCAGGTGATGGTCGCCAATGGCGATGAGGATAAAACGTGCCTGATCACCGAGGGCGGTTGGAACGATCACCCCCGCTGGACCAAGGCCGTGCGCCCCTACCAGCGCATCGAGTACAGCATCGGGGCCTACGAGAAAGCCCTGGAGTGGGACTGGTGCGAGGCGGTTTGTCTGTGGGCCTTTCGCTACCCCCGGCCAGCCCGGGGCTACGCTGACTACTTCGCCTTCGTGACGGTGGATTTCATTCCCAAGACCATCTACCTGGAAGTGCAGAGATACGCGCGGGGGGAGAGGGAATGAGAAAGCTGAGAGAAATCTTACTGGATTTCAGGCCGAGTGTCATTGCGAGGAGCAGAGCGACGAAGCAATCTCCACCGGTGCGTGCAATTGAAGGCGGGAGATTGCTTCGCTCCGCTCGCAATGACACATGTAGCATTGGGAAGGCAAGCAGGCGCGCCCTTTTAGCAATCCTGGTCCTGGTGGCCATCGGCCTAGTGGCCTGGTTCGTGCTGGTGCGGTTGGGCGGAGAGGAGGACGAGACCTGGGCGCGGATCCAGCGAGAAGGGCTGATGCGGGTAGGAATGGACGCCAGTTGGCCGCCTTTTGAGTACGTTGACGAGTCGAAGGGCCAGATCGTCGGCCTCGACGTTGATCTGGCGCGAGCCATCGGTCAGCGCCTGGGCGTGGAGGTGGAGTTGGTCAACGTGGGGTTCGACAGCCTGTACGATGCCCTCTACGTGGGCAGGTTCGACGCCATCGTCTCCGCCCTGCCCTACGACCCTCTGCTGTACGGCGACGTGGCCTACTCCATCTCCTACTTCAATGCCGGGCAAGTGTTGGTGGTGAGGGCCGATGAGACAGAGATTAGCGAATCAGCGAATCAGCGAATCAGCGAAGTGAATGACTTATCTGGCAAGAGGCTGGGTGTAGAGCTGGCTTCAGAAGGCGACGTCCTGGGCAGGCGGCTGCAGAAGAAAATCGAGGATTTGAAACTAGAGCATTACATGACTCCCCTGGATGTGCTGGGAGGCTTGAAAGAGGGCGAGGCGGAAGCAGCCGTGGTTGACGCTGTCTCCGCTTACCAGTTCATCGCTGCCGAGGGGGGCGTGCAGGTGGCCGGCGACCCACTGACGGATGAACTGTACGTCGTCGCTGTGCGGCTGGAGAGTCCCTTGCTTCTGAAGGCCATAAACGAGGCGCTGGTGGAGATGAGGGAGGATGGCACGCTGGAAAGGATCCGGGAGAACTGGCTCCGTTGAGGTCAGCTTTCGGACGGCAGCATCACGAATCCTGCCTGCTCAAAGTTACGGTCGAAGGCGAAGGCGTTGAGCAGGCCTAACTGCCGCATGATGGCGAAGCTGGTGCAATCGGTGAAAGAGAAAGGCTTGTCGTCATATCTGACAAAGAGGTCCCATGCCGATTGCCATGTCTTCTCATCAGCGTTGATCACCTTCACTAGCTGGCTCTGCAGCACCCACCTGCCGAACTCGACGGCTTCCTTGTGCCCAGCTCGAAAACGTAGCAAGGTTAGGGACTCGTCGAGGACATAATCGCTGGTGATCAACTGGGCCTTTTGTCTTTTGATCTCCTGCAGAAAAGCGGAAGCGCGGGCGTGATGAACATCGCTCCTATCGTAGAGAGCACACCAGGCCCCGGTGTCAACGAAGAGTCTCACTGGTCTTTTTCCCACCCATAGAGATACTCATCATGGCGAATGGACAGATCCCCATCGTCGGTCGAAATGGCCCCCACGATGTTCCAGATGGGATCGTCCTCCCGGAGCACCACGCCCTCCTCACGATCCAAGTATTCTCTGAGAGCCTGGCGAATCTGCTCAGCCATGCTAAGACCTGTGGACTTGCTTCGCCTTTTCAGTTCCTGGTGAATATCGCTGGGTATGTAGATTTGCGTTCTTACCATAGTGCTCACAATGCCCTCCTCGTGCCCAAGTTTGAAACATATGGCTGTGTATACATTATATCCAAGGCGAAAGCTTTTGTCAAGCTCGATTAGCCAGTCTCGGGATGGTTAGTTTAACTGTGGTTCCAGGAGAGTTATTTGAACAGTTCCTTGGGGATTTCTTCAAATAACCTGCTCAAAACCACAGCGTCGTGAACCATCTC
>CAZGKH010000567.1:0-2805 GCA_964525665.1 uncultured Anaerolineae bacterium
GCACAAAATCTCATGCACGAAATCGTGGGCGATGGCTCGCCAATGTCCCCAGCAGGTCCGGGGCGGCGGCACGTGGCGCAGGTCTTCGGCCACGGAGGGTAGGTCAGCTATCGGCACGTCTCGGAATTCGCTGATGTCTTCGGCGGTGTGAGGCAACCTCAGCACGCCCTCTGTGCGCGATAAATGGAAGACGTAGGAGACGAAGGATAGCTCATGGGAGGCGTAATGGATGCGGCAATCTAAGACACCAAGGAAATGGGTGGTGCCCAGGGCCAATCCCGTCTCTTCCTGCAGTTCGCGGGCCAGAGTGGTTTCCACCGCTTCGCCCCAGTCTATGCCCCCGCTCAGGAGGCGATAGACGCCCGGCTCGTACCAGCCTTTACGGTGCAGAAGCACACAGCGCCCCGGCCGCTCAATGGCCAACACCACCTCGCCCCGTCGGTCTCGCGAGCGATATAACCGGGTAGAGAACAGGTACTCATCGCCCTCGATCTCGACAACCCGCATCTCCGGCTGACCGTAGGCCACGGCCAGTTGCTCTAACTCGTGTTCATCCATAGGGCTGCAACTGCTCAAAACACGCTCCCTTCTCAAGGACGCAGATGACGCAGATTTATCTAAGTTATCAGCGTGAATCTGCATCCAACCTCCAACCTTTAATCTCTACTTTCCCTTCTCTTTCGCCTTCTCCTCCGACTTTTTCTCTCCCTTCTCCTCTTTCTTCGGTTTCTTAGGGGGCTTCATGCCTTTGAGCACTTCTTTGATCTGCGCTTGCAGCGACTTGAATACCTCGTGGATGGAGCCATTGGCATCAATGCGCACGAAACCAAACTCGTCGGTCATGGAGTCGAACTGGGCCAGCAGCCGGGCCTGATATTCGACGTAGCTGTCGTAGTAGTCCCGTCCGGCCAGAAAATCCACCCCCGACTCCCAATAGTCGAAGCCACGGACGTTCAGCACGCGGGGGATCAGGTGCATCAGGTCGGCTTGCAGGTAGAACACGACGTCTGGCACCAGGGCGAAGCCAAAGACGCTGCGCAGCCAGGCCGGGTCGGCTCCCCGCGCCTGGGCGCGAGCGATGATGGAGTAGATGTAACGGTCGGTCAGCACCACGAAGCTGGCGCGAAGGGCGGGGATGATGTCCCGCTCCAGCCGGTCCACGAAGTCGGTGGCATACAAGAGGTTCATGGTGGTATCGCCCAGCGTGTGCCCCTGCATGGCCGACTTGATTCCCTTGCCGGCCAGTTTGCCCCGCTTGAGGCCGGTGGCTGACACGGCATACCCCTCCGATTCCAGCCACTCTCTGAGAAGGGCGATTTGGGTCGAGCGTCCCACGCCGTCCGTGCCCTCCAGGACGATCAATTTGCCCGGCAGACGCTTTTTCTTGAAGCCGGGCAGGCCGTATCCATAGAAGCGTACCTCTGTCATGTTTGACCTCCTGCGGTGCTCATCTCGTCCAGATAGCGGCCCTGCAAGTGCTCGGCAGCCAACACCTCGCGCCAGCCGCGCCGCTCAGCGCGCAAGGCCTCACTCAGGTGGGGCTCGATGATTTCCAGTACCTGGTCGTGCTGTTCCAGCAGCGGCAAGGTGGCGTCTATGACCGTCAGCCCGAACTCATCTGTCATCTTGTCGTATTCCTCCAGGATGCGGCCTTGAAATAGTTTGTAGCTTTCGTAGGGGTCATCACTGAGGCCCACATCCAGCCCAGCCTCATAGTACTTCAGACTTGGCCGTCCGCCCAGGATTCGTTCGAGGGATTCATCCAGCGGCACGTGGAAGTAGAAGGCTATCGTAGGCTCGATAGCGAACGAGTACACCTGGCGCACCCACTGGGAATGGACGCCCCGGGCCACGTCCCGCCCGAAAGCGGTGTAGATGTAGCGGTCGGCCAGGACGATGGCTCCCGCCTTCAATGCCGGCAGCATCTGCCGCTCCATGCGATCGGCGAAATCGGCGGCGTGGATGAGGCTGAAGGACGTCGGGGTGAGAAGTTGCTTCTTCTTGCCCCGCCGGGTCGTCTCCCGCACAACCGGCGAGGAGTTCCATTCGCTGAAGGCCACGCAGTAGCCCTGCCCAATGAGCCACTTGCGCAGCATGTCCAATTGGGTGCTCTTGCCGGAGCCGTCAATGCCCTCCACGATGAACAGCTTGCCCGGCAAGGCCCGTCCGTCAGGTAATTTAGCCATGAGATGTCTACCTCCACAAGAGAGTTTAGAGCAGCAGTGAATGCAAGCTCAACACGAAGTAGTGCTGCACAAGGCCCAATAAAAAGATAGCCCATCGTCCCCCAGAGCCAAAGCCAGGGCTTCCTGGGAATCGGTCAGGCGAGCCCCACTGTGCTTGGGCAGCAGCCCCGCTTCGCTTTCCACCAACTCTGCGCCCGAACTCAGCAGCTTGCTCAAGGGAATGTCACGATGGGCCGTATCCACTACCTGAGCCGGCTTCAGCCAGATGAGAGCGGGAAGCTCCATCGTGGGCCAGGGCTGCCCATCGAGCTCAGCCAGGTAAACAACCAGGCAGGCCTCACCCTGGTTGTCCTGGTGCCAGGGCTGGTGAGGTGGCGTACGGTAGCGACGAAATACCACGGCGACCGGACGCTCTTTTCCCTGCAATGTCACCCGCTCGACATCATGCTGACTGCGCACGATGATGGTCTCAGGGCAGGGGAGCAGTCGCACCCCACAGCCTATCTCCTCCTGGGCCTCCCGCAGCACGCCAGCTACCAAAGATTCGTCTTCGTCCTCCACGCCGCCGCCGATGCCCGTTAGCTCAATGATCTGGCGGGAGCCCTCTGCTCGTGGCGGG
>CAZGKH010000568.1:0-2804 GCA_964525665.1 uncultured Anaerolineae bacterium
CAGCAGCCCGCCGAGATGGGACGGCTGGGTGTAGAGTTCGCCGTCAAGCACCTCGGCGGCGAGGCCATCGAAAAGTATGTCCCGGTGGACCTGGCACTGGTGACAAAGTAATCACAAGATGCGTGTGGGGTGGGAGATGTGTGTCTCCCACCCCACCTGACTGTCTCTGAACAGGAATAGGAGCACCTATGTCTGCGGATAGCACATTCCTCCGCATGGAGGGCATCTCCAAGGCCTTTCCTGGCGTGCAGGCCCTTAGCGATGTAACCTTTGAGGTCGCCAAGGGCGAAATCCATGCCCTGGTCGGCGAGAACGGGGCTGGCAAGAGCACCCTGATGAAGGTGCTCACTGGCGCACAGCCCCGGGATGAGGGGCGAATCACCATGCGCGGCGAAGCAGTCGAAATCGCCACGCCTTCCGATGCCCAGGCTCTCGGTATCAGCATGATTCACCAGGAACTATCGCTCATCCCCTATCTGACGGTGGGCCAGAACATCTATCTGGGGCGTGAGCCTCGAGCGCGGATTCCGGGGTTCATTGATTGGCCCACGCTGTACGCCCAGTCCCAGCAGTTGTTGGACCGGCTGAACGTAGACGTGGACGCCCGCGCGGAAGTGCAGGGGTTGCGCATCGCTCAGCAACAGATGGTGGAGGTGACCAAGGCTCTGTCGCTCAACGCCGACCTGATCGCCATGGACGAGCCCACGTCGGCGCTGACCGAACGGGAGACCGAGGTGCTCTTTGGTGTGATGCGCTCGCTCAAGGCGCAAGGGGTATCGCTTATCTTTATCTCCCACCGTCTGGGAGAGGTTCTTGAGATCGCCGACCGGGTGACGGTGCTGCGCGACGGCCAGTTGATTGGCACGGTCCCCATCGCGGAACTGGACGAGGATCGCGTGGTGCAGATGATGGTCGGGCGAGAGTTGGGCGAGATGTACCCCAAGGCCAAGATGCAGCGGCAAGAGTTGGTGCTTGAAGCGATCGGTTTGCACGATGGGCGGGAACTGCACGGCGTAGACCTTAAGCTGCACCGGAGTGAGATCCTGGGGATCGCTGGGTTGGTCGGCGCTGGGCGCACCGCTCTGGCTGAGACGCTCTTTGGCATTCGGCCGGCAGTGGCCGGGGAAGTGCGGGTGGAAGAACGCCAGGTCAAACTCAACTCACCCCGAGACGCCATCCAGATGGGGATGGGCTTTGTGCCGGAGGACCGCAAGCTGCAGGGGCTCTTCATGAACATGGCTGTGCGGGAGAACATCGTGCTCAGCGCGATGGACAAAGTAGCCCGCTGGGGCTTTGTGAACTTCACCAAAGCCGACCAATTGGCAGGTGAGGTCGTAAAGCGGCTAGACATCCGTACCCCCAGTTTGCGCCAGCGAGTGCGCAACCTGTCGGGCGGCAACCAGCAAAAGGTGATCATCGCCCGCTGGCTAACGCTCAAGCCCCGCGTGCTCATCCTCGACGAGCCGACACGGGGCATTGACGTAGGTGCTAAGGCTGAAATCCACGCCCTGATGAGCCAGCTCGCCCAGGAGGGGGTGGGGGTACTGATGATCTCGTCAGAATTGCCAGAAGTGATGGGCGTGAGCGACCGCATCCTGGTCATGCATGAGGGGCGGGTGACGGGTGAGTTCACCCGCGGCCAGGCCACTCAGGACGATATCATGCGTGCTGCCACCGGTGGGAAAGGGAGCCATGGACGATAGCCAGTTGAGCAGACTCGGTGAGATTCTGCGCCGTTTCAGCGTCTTCATCATCCTGCTGATCATCTGTGTGGTCTTTGCCGTTGGCTCGCACGACTTCTTGACGACGTCGAACCTGCTGAACGTGGCGTTACAGACCTCGATCATCGCCATCATCGCCATCGGCATGACCTTCACTATCCTGACGGCCGGCATTGACCTGTCGGTGGGCTCGCTGATGGCCTTGGGCGGGGCGCTGGCCGCAGGACTGGCCGTTCGGCAAGGATTGGGCACCTACGGCGGCATCGCGGGGGCGTTGCTGGTGGGGCTGATGTTGGGTGGCGTCAATGGGCTGCTCATCATCAAGGGAAAGATGCCTCCCTTTGTAGCGACGCTGGCTATGATGGCAATAGCGAGGGGTTTGACCCTGGTGTATACCCAAGGCCGGCCCATCGCCGGCCTGGAGGAGAATTTTATCTTCTGGGGGACTGGCCGACTGCTGGGTATTCCGGTGCCCGTCGTCCTGCTGGTAATCCTGGCCCTCATCGCCTACGTGGTACTGCGCCACACTCGCTTTGGGCTCTACGTCCATGCCACCGGTGGCAACGAGGAAACCACCCGCTTGGCCGGCATCTCCCCCAACCGTATCAAGCTGGCGGTGTACGTCATCAGCGGCTTCACGGCTACCCTGGGGGGCGTGTTGCTGACAGCTCGCCTTTGGTCGGCGCAGCCCAATGCCGCCGTCGGCTGGGAATTGGATGCCATCGCCGCGCCGGTGCTGGGCGGCGTCAGTCTCTTCGGCGGCGTGGGGAGCATCGGCGGGACGCTGGTGGGCGCGTTCATCATCGGCGTACTGTCGAACGGACTGAATCTACTGGGGGTTCCCTCGTACTATCAGCAAGTCATCAAAGGTGTTGTCTTCATCCTGGCCGTTATGCTCGATCTCCTTACCAAGCGGCGGCGATGACTGGAAGCAGTCAGGGGCCGGTTCAACCTTTCCGCAACTCGATCACCAAGAGGCTGCCAGCGCCCGCTTCGCTCTCCACAGAAACCCACCCGCCGTGGGCCTGAACCACACTCTGCACGATCGCCAGCCCCAGCCCGCCGCCCCCGCCGCGGCCCTTT
>CAZGKH010000569.1:0-2792 GCA_964525665.1 uncultured Anaerolineae bacterium
GGCCGCTGGACTAGGGTCCAGCGGGAGCAGGATCCCCTCCTGCTTTCCTGCATCCTTATTCATGCAAGCTACTGGGCCAGCGATAGGGCCGCACCACGATAATCAAACTCGGCCCAGGCAGCTAGCAATCCGTCCCACGAGACCGCCAATGGAGCCTGCTGCCTGGCCGGATCGTTGATCCAGAAACGACGCCCTTCCTCGACACCGACGATAACCACGGCGTGGGCTACATCTTCAACCCAATGCTCCAAGAAGCCAGTGCGCACAAAGACGATCACCGGCTGCTTGCTGGCCAGAGTGTCCATCAGTTCAGACAACGGCCACTGACGATACGTGACCTGGACACCCAAGACCGACAGTCGCTGAATAGCGAAGCTGGGGGTGCCATACTCCTGTGCTCCCAGCACCTGACTCACTTCGGCTTCCGAACGCTCAATACCTAAATAGGCCAGCACCATCCGCGCACATGCCGGGAGACAGTAGCCCTCCGCTGACTGCGGGAGGTGCGGCACAGGCAGGATATCGCTCATCTTGTCGGGTGCAGAACCTGCTCGGCCAGACGACGAGCCTCGTCGGCCATCTGGGTCAGCATTGTATCTGTGTAGCACACCTGCCCGTAACGTGCATCCACGTCCAGTTCACCCACGCACCCCACCCGTCCATGCGAGGGAAAGGTCAGGTCAACCGGCACCCGCCACACCCAACGCTTGTCCTGAGCCCTGTCGAAGGGCCTGTCCTGAGGTCCCCCCTGAGCCGCTGGGTTGAGCTTGTCGCTTGTACTGAGCCCAGTCGAAGTGCTTGTACTGAGCCCAGTCGAAGTGAAACCATGACGAAGGGCCCTGTCGAAGGGTTCACCCACCTGCTGCACAAGTCTGGGCTCGCCAGCCAAGAGCAGGTTGCTGATCCGCTCCAACACCAACACGTTGACCTTCTGGCGGGCCACAAAGGCCGAAACCTGGACCCTGGGAGCAAGTTGCCCACTCCGTAAATACTCGTCCAGCCAGGTCACGAAATCCCTGGCCACCGCAGCACCCCAGGCCTGCTGCACCGTGTAAGGCAATTCACTCATACGCACCTATTACCTCCTTACCGCCTATCCTGAGCCTTGTCCTGAGCCCGTCGAAGGGCTGTCGCTTGTCCTGAGCCGTCGGGTTGAGCCTATCGCTTGTACTCAGCCCGGTCGAAGTGAAGCCCCCACTGCCCACGCCCAGGTAGATGTCTAGCTGGGGCAGTTCCAGGTCCTCGAAAAACACCTTCGACATGTTGTCGTCGTAGTGCCTGTCTGCCGCCAGGCAGGCTGGCCGGTGTGCACCAGGATCTGCTCGAACTCGTGCGGGTACTTCGCCATCTCCCGCATGCTTGCACTGAGCTTGTCGAAGTGAAGGGTATTGTTTGGAGAGGTTTTCGACTCTAATGGCGATGTCTGTCATATTTCTTTTTTGCCACGAATTACACGAATTTTCACTAATTTTTATCTTTTTCGTGTTAATTCGTGAAATTCGTGGCTGGACTGCCGTAGTTGGGTCATAATGGGTCATAATCGGGTCAACACGTAGTGCAAACCCCGGCTACGCCCCATAGGCATCAGCAATTCCTTGTCCACCAGTTCGCGCAAATCCCGCTTTGCCGTCTCACGGCTCCGCCCAATCCACTCACTCAATTGCTACACGGTGAAGCTCTAATCGTCTCACCAATCGTCTCATCTTTTGCCTAATTGCCTCATCTTGCTGCATAGCGTAGACTCCGACCTTTTCCAATCTCCTGAACCCATCCAGTTTCCACTAGTTTCCTCAAGTCCCGTGCTGCCGTCGGACGAGAGACACCAAACATCTCCCGATATTCCTTGTTGCTCAGTTCTCGCCCCTCATTCACCATCAACCGCAGTGCCTCGATCTGTCGCTCGTTCAGCCCCAGCTCCCGTAAGTCCGTTACCCCGGCACGAGGAATGAGATCCAGGATGCGATCCCCCGGCCCATAGAAGGTCACCTTGAAAAAACTTGCCCGCTCCTCGAAGACCGGCTCCCCCAAACCATGTTCCCGCATCAGCCGTTTCATCTTCGTGATCCCCGTCCCGAACTGTTCCATCTCCCCGATGTCCCGGAACCGCCGGCACAGGGTTTCGTTGCGTGTCACGTGAGAACCCTCCAACTCGCTGAGGGGGATCAGCGCCTCACCGGGGCTCATCACCTCCAGCCGGTCGTCGAAGATGTTGACCTGGATACCGCTGCTGTGGTGGTAATCCCGGTGCGCCATGGCGTTCACCAAGCCCTCGCGGACCGCGTCGTAGGGATACTCGCTCACCTGCACACTCTCAAACTCCACCACCTTCATCGCCGTGCGCGTGTTCCGCCGGATGAAGCGTTCCGCCTCGTCCAGCATCTCCGGCAGCGTGCCGTGGACGATCAATCGGTCAATGAAAGCCAGCGTTGTCGTGCCCTGGAAACGAGCCAGTTTCACCTCGGCGCGGGGCAGGAAGCGCTGCGGGTCCTGTCCGAAAAAGAGCAGGCCGGTGTAAGTGGGCACCAGTTCGCCATCTCGTTCCCGCGCTCCTTCCATCATCTCGGCAACCACTTGCGGCAGCGGCGCGCCAGGTGGGGTCGCGTCGGGATAGGCCTCCTGCCGCCGGCGCAGGAAGTCTCGCACTTTGGCCCCATCCAGGTCAGTGTAGGTCGCTCCTTCTACCAACTGCTGGTCGAAGGGAGGTTGACGACGAGCCAACAGCAGCCGCTCGTACTCCGCCCGGCTCATCTGTACATCGGCAGCCCCCACCCGCTTGTAGGCCCGGCCTCGCA
>CAZGKH010000570.1:0-451 GCA_964525665.1 uncultured Anaerolineae bacterium
GCCCCGGTAGCGGCGGATGGAATGGCCGCCGGCGATGGTCATGTCCTGCAGCTGGGAGTCGCCCCCCTCGTCGCACACCGGGCAAGCGACGCGGTGGGTGGGCACTACGCAGCAAGCTGTGGGGGGCAAAAGTCCCATGCGCGTCAAGCTAAGACGGCAGCTTGCGGGAAAACGGTTGCTGGCCAGCTCCGCCGTGGCATGAAGTGCCACGGCTACGGAGCTACCACCCCGTAAACGGGGTTCTTGAGCCCGATTCATCGGGCGGGAGCTTCGTAGCACGGCCACTTCATGGCCGTGCGGGCTCGGCAAGCACGACCCCATCCTTAACTTGACGCGCATGGGCTAAAGTCCCCGCGCTGAGAGAACGAAGCCCCCCTTCGATGGACTCAGGGCATGCTTCGGGGCTGAATCTAGCCCGCAGGGCACTGTCCTGTACGGACAGTACAGGGCA
>CAZGKH010000570.1:551-2767 GCA_964525665.1 uncultured Anaerolineae bacterium
CTGTCCTGCCCTTGGTCCCTGGGCCCAAGGACCAGGGGTACGGACAGTACAGGGCACTGTCCTGCCCTTGGTCCCTGGGCCCAAGGACCAGGGGTACGGACAGTACAGGGCTTTGTTCTTTTAGCCCAGAGCTTCAGCTCGGGGCATCTTGCGGTAAAGCACTTTCTGAGAAGACTCAATCTGTGCAAGAAGGAGGAAAGACAGATGTTGAAGAGGAAGCTTACCATTCTGAGTGGGCTGATCGTGATCGGGGCCCTGGCTCTGGCTGCTTGTGCGCCGCCAGGACCGATCGCCGAGGAGGCGACCACGGTCGTGGGGGCGGAGGTGGTCGTCACAGCCACGCCCGAGCCGGAGCCGACCGAGCCGCCCCAGGCAGAACGGGAGGGGTTGTGGTATCCAATTGGCGCCGAGCCGCCGACGCTGGATCCCCAGAGTTCTACTGACGACGTCACGTCGTGGCTGATCATCGGCCAGTGCATCGAGGGTCTCTTTGAGTACCGGGGCGACGGCTCCATTGAGCCAACGGGAGCCACCGGCTTTGAGGTCTCCGACAACGGCCTGGTGTACACCATCCACCTGCGTTCGGATGCTGTCTGGTCCGACGGCGAGCCGGTGATCGCCCAGCACTACGTGGACGGCGTCATTCGGGGGCTGGAGCCGGGGACGGAGGCTTATTATGCCTGGCTGATGTGGGAGGTTGAGGGTGCCGAGGCCTTTGGCACTGGCGAGACTGACGTCCCGTCCACGGTGGGTGTCCGCGCCGTGGACGACCACACCCTTGAGATCCGGCTCGAGGCGGCGCTTACGTACTTTGAGACCATCCTACCCTTCCCCGTCTTCTACCCCGTCCGCCTGGACATCATTGAGGAGCACGGCGATCGGTGGACCGAGCCGGGCAACTACGTCAGCAACGGCCCCTACCTGCTCGACTCCTGGGAGCACGGGACCAAGGTGGTGCTGGTCAAGAACCCCGCCTACTGGAACGCCGACGCTGTTAGCATCGAAAAGATCACCCTGCCCATCATCCAGGACGATGCCACCATTGTGGACATGTACGAGAAGGACGAGCTGCACAGCACCGGCGGGGGAGAGCTCGGCGAGACACGTCTCGCCGACGATGCGCAACGCATCTGGGCCGATCCGATCCTCAGCCAGGAACTCCGTGAGCTGCCCCGCCCCGGCCTGCACTACATCGGTCTGAACACCATGCGGCCCCCCACGGACGACTTGCTGGTACGCAAGGCCCTGGCCTCGGCCTTCGACCGCAGGACGTTCATCGAAAACGTGACCTGGATGCCATGGCTCACCCCGCTGTCCTGCACCACCCCGCCCAACGTCATGGGCCACCAGCCGTATGGCACCTGCGGTTATACCTTCGATCCCGAGCAGGCCCGGGCTTTGCTGGCCGAGGCTGGCTATCCGGATGGCGCAGGCTTCCCTGAGCTGCAGTTGTGGGTCAATTGGGGGGGCTGGAACGAGGAGGCCGCTAAGACCGTGGCGGCCATCTGGGAAGAAAACCTGGGAATCTCGGCGGAGGTACGCGCCTACGACTGGGATGTGTACAGCGACTACCTGGACGGGTGCAACCAGAGCAAGGAGGAGCTGGCGGCCTGCGAAGTCAACACCTACCAAATGGGCTGGTACCTGGACTATGGCGATCCGCAGAACCTGCTCGACGTGGTTTTTGCGCCCTACTCGCCGTTCCAAACCACTGGCTGGGAGAGCGAGCGCTACGAAGAACTGATGGCGCTGGCCGGGACCGAGTATGACACCGTCCAGCGCGCCGAATACTACAAAGAGGCCGACAGGATCCTGTGCGAGGAGGAGGTGGCCATCATCCCCATCTATAGCTACGACGGGGTTACCATGGTCAAGAAGGGCGTCACCTTCGAGTACCCGCCCTTCGTCCAAACCGCGTTCAAGCACTGGGCGCTGCCATAGGCCTCAGCGAAAACCCTTCGGGTCTCCGAGACCCGAAGGGTTTGGAGTGTGCTTCGTCCTGAAGCAGATGGGAACAGTGGAGATGACCGAGCGTGGACAACTGGAACAAGCGATAGCGGCGTTGGAGGCCCAGCGCGCCGTCCTGGGCGATGCGGTAGTTGACGCTGCCCTCGGCTCGATGCGGCAACAACTGGCCGCTCTCGAGTTGGCTGAACGCGAGCCTGCTTCAGCACTAGAAGGCGAACGCAAGCTCGTCACCATCATGTTCGCCGACA
>CAZGKH010000571.1:0-1087 GCA_964525665.1 uncultured Anaerolineae bacterium
TGCTGAGAACACGAAAATTCGTAAAACAATATGATCTGCTGGGGTGCATCCAGTGTGGACGATGTTCGGCGGGTTGCCCCATTTCGCTGAGCTCGTCTCTTAACATCAGGCGTATCATTTACCAAGCTCTGGTGCGCGACAAGCTGGACATCAAGCAGATGCCCGAGATCTGGGATTGCACCACCTGCACAACGTGCACGTTGCGCTGTCCCAAGGGGCTGGACCCCGCCTTGATCTTGATCGGCATGCGCCGCGTATTGACCGAGGGGGGGCGTGTCAAGCCCGCCATCCGCGATGCTCTGGAGAGCACCTTCAAGTTCGGCAACCCCTGGGGGCGGGGCAAGGGCAAACGGTCGGACTGGGCCCAGGATTTGAACGTGAAGAACCTGGCCGAAGGAGCTGAGGCGGAGATACTTTATTACGTGGGCTGCACCCCGGCCTACGACGACCGGGTTCAGGCGGTGGCTCAAGCTATGGTCAAGGTGTTCGACAAGGCGGGGGTGGACTTCGGGACACTGGGCAACGAGGAGATGTGCTGCGGGAGCGAGATGCGGAGGCTGGGAGAGGAGGGGCTGTTTGAGTTCCTGGTAGAGGACAACGCGGAACTGTTCAAGCAGCATGACATAAAACAAATGGTAACCACCTCCCCCCACTGCTACAACAGCTTCAAGAATGAGTACGAGGGGCTAGACGTCGAGGTTCAACACTACACTCAGCTATTGGCCGGTCTGATCGAACGCGGGGAGCTTGTCTTCTCAGGCGAGGTGAACAAAGTCGTCACCTATCACGACCCGTGCTACCTGGGGAAGCAGAATGGAGTGTACGATGAGCCGCGGGCGATCCTGCAGAGCATCCCCGGCCTGCAATTCGTGGATTTCGATCGGTCGAGGGAGCGGAGCGTATGCTGCGAGGGAGGAGGGGGGAGGATGTGGGTGGAGGCCAGCAGCGGCGGAGAGCGACTGGCGGAAACCCGCGTCAAAGACGCCCTCGATCTTGGCGCGGAGATCATCGCCACCGCCTGCCCCTTCTGCATGCTGACCCTGGAAGACGCGGTCAAGACCACGGGGGCGGAGGGGGCAATTGAGGT
>CAZGKH010000571.1:1187-2761 GCA_964525665.1 uncultured Anaerolineae bacterium
CCAGAAGGGGCCGACGAGACGCTGCGCATGTGCCTGGCCAAAGGGGCGGACACGGCGGTGCGACTGACCGATGAGCGGTTCGAGGGTTCCGATGGCTATGCCACCGCTCGCATCCTGGCTGAAGCCATTAAGGATATGGACTACGACCTGGTGCTGACCGGCGTCCAGGCCGATGATGATGGTTCGGCTCAGGTGGGCGTCACCCTGGCCGAGATGCTGGGCATTCCCCACGCTGCGCTGGTGGTGAGCACCGAGGCGGAAGGGGCTCGGTCGGAGACCTTCGCCCATCGGATGAGGGTGCACCGCGAGCTGGAGGGCGGCCTGCACGAGGTGCTGGAGATCGAACTGCCGGCCCTGTTGACTATCCAGACGGGCATCAACGAGCCGCGCTACGCCTCAATCTTTGGCATCCGCAAGGCCATGAAGAAGAAGATCGAGGTGCTGGACCTGGACGACCTCGACCTGGCGGAGGAGGCGGTTGGCGAGGCCGGGTCCAAGACCAGCCTGGTCAAGCTGTTCATCCCCGTGGTGACGGCCCAGGCCACGATCCTGGAGGGCGCTCCGGAGCAGGTGTCTAGCGAGCTGGTCACGATTCTCAAGAACGAGGGGGTGGTCTAATGGGCGAGATTTTCGTTCTAGCAGAGCACAGGCAGGGCGAGCTGAGGGACGTCACCTTCGAAATGTTGGGCAAGGGGCAGGAGTTGGCTGCGGCCTTATGCGCATCCCTGGCGGCTGTGCTCCTGGGTCACAACGTAGATGGCTTTGCCGCAGAATTGGCCAAGCACGCCAATCAGGTCCTGGTCGTCGAGGATGAGCGACTGGAGGACTTCAATTCCGCAACCTATCAGCAGGTGTTGGCTCGTATGATCACCGAGCGCAAGCCGAGTCTGGTATTGATGGGACACACTGCCTACGGCATGGACCTGGCCCCTAGCCTAGCGACTCAACTGGACTTGTCTCTGGTTACCGACTGCGTGGGACTGGAGTTCGACGATGGGCAGCTCTTAGCGGTGCGGGAGATGTACGGTGGCAAGGTGAGCGCCGAGGTCGCCTTCGGCCAGGCCGACACCTATGTAGCTACCGTGCGACAAGCGGCTTTCCCCTTCGAAGAGGGCGAGCCTCTGGGTGGGGAGGTCATCCCCCTAGACTCACCACTGACTGAGGACATTGAGTACCGAAGGTTCATCGAATATCTGGAAGCCGCGGTGGGAGATGTGGACATAACCCAGGCCGATGTGGTAGTGGCCGTGGGGCGGGGCATTAAGGAAGAGGAAAACATGGCTCTGGCCGAGAAGCTAGCCGAAGCTCTAGGTGGGGTGGTGGCTGGCTCCCGTCCTGTGGTAGATGCCGGCTGGCTGCCGCCTGATCGCCAGGTGGGCCAGTCGGGCAAGACGGTGAAGCCGAAGCTCTTCGTGGCGGTGGGCATCAGCGGGGCCTCCCAGCACGTGGTCGGCATGCGGGCCTCAGACATCATCGTGGCCATCAACAAAGACCCCGACGCGCCCATTTTCAAGGTGGCCCACTACGGCATCGTGGATGACCTCTTCAAAGTGGTGCCGGCGTTGACAGCACAA
>CAZGKH010000572.1:0-2757 GCA_964525665.1 uncultured Anaerolineae bacterium
CAGACAAGCGGGCGGAGCGTGGTCGGGGGCGGCAGCGCCCTCGCCCGGGTGGCGGCGCTCTGCTTCGCATCAGGTGCTGCATCGGGCAGGACAGCGTCAGCCATGATTCTGGGGTTCGGCTTGGTGTTCATCGTCGTGGTGCTGCCCCTGGTTGGGGTGGGGGGCTTCATGTTCCTCAAGGGCCGCCAGGAAGCGGCCGCCTTCGCCGAGGTCGAGAAGGAGAAGAGAGTGCTCAACATGGTGCTGACTCAGGGCCAGGTGCGGGTAGCCGAGGTGGCCCTGGAGCTAAACGCCACCCGCGACCAGGTGAAGGAGTGGATATACGACTTGGTGGGCAAAGGGCTATTCACGGGCTACATCAATTGGGACGATGGCATCCTCTACTCCAGGCAGGCCTCAGAGCTAGGGACCAACAAATGCCCCAACTGTGGAGGGCAACTGGAACTGGCAGGCAAGGGTGTGGTGGGATGCCCCTATTGTGGGACGGAGATATTCTTATGAAGACAGTTGAATCACTCTTCGACGAGGAGGAATTCTTTCGCTGGATGAAGCAGGCGGAGCATACCCTCAACTCAGCCCAAGGGGATGCCGCCAGGGGCGATTATGGCTGGGCATGCTTCAAGGCTCAGCAAGCCGCCGAGTACGCGGCAAAATCTCTTCTGCGTGGCCTGGGTTTGCCCGCCTTCGGCCATTCCGTGCTGGGCCTCGTCGGCGAAATAGAGAAACAAGGGCTTCCCATAACCGAGGATATTCGACAATGCGCCCGCACTTTGGATCGGCACTACATCCCCCCCCGCTACCCAGATGCCTATCCTGTGGGCAGCCCCTTTGAATTCTACGATCGAGAGACGGCTGAGAAGGCCACCGCCTGCACCCAAGAGGTGCTTAAAGTTGTCCAGGAGGCAAGGGAACGTTATGCTTAAGGCGTTGGAGGAAAGGCGGAGGCAACGAGAGGAATTTATGGACATGGCTCGGACCTACGCTGATAAGCTGCGCGGGAGGTTGGGCAAACTAACGGCCATCGTTTATGGCTCCGTGTCCCGAGGCGACTTCAATCTGGGCAGCGACGTAGACGTCTTGATCATCTCCGAGGGTTTGCCCCACCACTTTTTGGAACGAATGGAAGTGCTTTATTCTTGTCACGAGTCGCCTTTGGAGCCAAAAGGCTACACGCATACCGAGTTCCAGGCTCTCCTGGCCAGGCGCAATTCGGCTTTAGCAGAGGTTTTGAAAGACAGCATCGTGGTGGTAGATGATCTGGGCTTAGCCCACACAAGCCAAATCAAAGCATTGAGAAGGAGGTGAGAAAGTATGGATCTTAAAGAGAAAGTCACCGAGGCCCTGGGAGGGCTGGAGCAACTTGCGGCGAAAGTCCCCGGCTACAAGGGCTACAAGGAGAAGGAGATGCGGCGCGAGGCCGACAAGCTCCTCCGGGAACAGTTGGCCCGGCAGTTTGAGGAACAGCGGCAGAGGATCCCCGACCTGCAGAAGCAGTTGATCAGCTCAGGACAGATCGGCTTCCTCGATGATCTGGAGAGCGGGGCGATGAAACTGCAGTTCCTCATTGATCGGCTCAAGACGGCCAGCTACGGCTACGCCGGTTTTTTCGACGCCATCAAGGTCAAGGAAGCGCAACTCGACGCCCTCTATGAGTTCGACAACGCTTTGATGGACGAGGTGCCTAACGTAGCCGCTGGCATCTACAAGGTCTCCGAGGCCATCGCTGCCAAAGAGGGTCTTGCCGAGGCCACAGCCAATCTGGTGAACACCATCCAGGGCATCAACGACACGTTCAGCAGAAGACAGGATGTGATACTACAAGCGTCGTAGCGTCCAAGCGGCAAGCGTCATAGCCCTACGACGCCAGGACGCTGAGACGCCAAGACGCTGGAGAAAAGGAGGAAAAACAAATGGCACGGATTTTCGACATAGTGGAGTTTTTCGACGAGACGGGGCGACAGATGGTGCATCGGGTGCCGGAGCACGGTTCAGGCGATTTCCGCCTGGGCTCGCAGGTTATCGTGCGCGAGAGCCAGGAGGCCGTCTTCTTCCGCGACGGCAAGGCGATGGACACCTTCGGCCCTGGCCGACACACCATTTCCACGGCCAACATCCCGCTGCTGACCCGGCTGATTGGCATCCCCTTCAGCGGGGAGACGCCGTTCAAGGCCGAGGTCTACTTCGTTAACTTGCGGGAGTTCCTGGAGCAGAAATGGGGCACTCCTGAGGCCATCACCCTGCGCGATAGCGAGTTGGGCATGGTGCGCCTGCGGGCCTTCGGCACCTATTCCATGCAGATAAACGATTCCCAGCTCTTCGTCAACAAGATCGTGGGTACCCAGGGGCTTTACCAAACAAGCCAGATCCAGGGCTTCCTGCGAGGCATCATCATAGCCAAGCTCACGGACCTGCTGGGCGAGATACAGAAATCTATCCTCGACCTGCCTAGCCTGTACGATGAGATCGGCGCTGGCGCCAAGGCCAAGGTGCAGGACGACTTCAACGCCTTGGGCATAGCCCTCAAGACCCTCTACGTCACCTCCATCAGCCCCACGGAGGATACGGCGAAGGCCATTGATGAGCGGGCGTCCATGGGCGCCATCGGCAACATGCAGGCCTACCTGCAGTTCAAGACGGCCCGGGCCATGACCGAGGCCGCGGGAGCGCCTGGTGGTATGGCCGGGGCCGGGGTCGGTCTGGGGGCTGGTGTGGGCATGGGGGCCGCCATGGCTCAGCTGATGGCACAGTCCCTGGGGC
>CAZGKH010000573.1:0-2751 GCA_964525665.1 uncultured Anaerolineae bacterium
TCGAGAAGGGCTGGACGCCGGCCACCCTCATCTGGGACGTGCCGACGGAGTTCCCCGACGGTGTCAATCCACCCTACAAGCCTACTAATTACGACGACGTGTTCCACGGGCCGGTGCTTCTGCGCACGGCTCTGGCGAATTCCTACAACGTCTCCGCGGTGCAGGCTCTCCAGTTTGTGGGCCTGCCGGACATGCTGGCCATGGCCCACCGCTTGGGGATCACCTCCCTCAATCGCCCCGATTATGGCTTGTCTCTGACCCTGGGCGGGGGCGACGTGACCCTGTTCGAGATGGTTGGCGCTTACGCCACTTTTGCCAATGGCGGAGTGCGCGTCCCGCCAGTGGCTATCGCTCGCGTGGAGGACAGCGAGGGCCGCGTCATTGAGGAATACCAGACTTCCCAGGGAGAGCAGGTCATCTCCCCTCAGCACGCCTACCTCATCACCCACATCCTGGCCGACGACGAGGCCCGTACGCCGGCCTTTGGGGCAAACAGCGTGCTGAGACTGAGCCGACCTGCTGCGGCCAAGACCGGCACTACTGACGATTGGCGCGATGCCTGGACCATCGGCTACACCCCCGACCTGGTATGCGGCGTCTGGGTAGGCAACAGCGATAATTCCGCCATGGAGCGCGTCGCCGGTGCTAGTGGCGCCGGACCCATCTGGCACAATTTCATGGAGGAGGCTTTGGCCGGCACACCGCCCCTCGATTTTGTCAGGCCCTCTGATATCGTGACGGCGGAGATCTGCGCTGCATCGGGGGCCAAACCCAGCGAGGTTTGCCCCAGATGGGGAGCGGATATCTTTGTGGCTGGCACCGAGCCCGACGATCCCAGTCAGGACTTTCATCAACTGGTCAGGATTTGCAGTGTGACTGGCCAACGGGCCACCGAGTTCTGTCCGGAGAACGTCGTGGTGGAGAAGTACTTCGAGGTCTATCCTGAAGAGTACCGCTGGTGGGCCGAGCAGCAGGGCATCGAGCAGCCACCAGCGGGACTCTGTCCACTGCACACCGGGCCGACGGAAGTGACCATCTTTCAGCCCGCCGAGGGGCAGGCGTTGGAGGGCATCGTGCCCGTGATAGGCCGCGTCCTGATGCCCGGCTTCGACCATTACGAAGTGCGGTACGGCGTAGGGACAGACCCCATCGGCTGGGGCTGGGTGAGCGGCCCCCACCTGGCAATGGTTGAGAACGGGCTCTTGACCGAGTGGGACACCCGGGGAGTGGGGAACGGAACAAAAACCCTGAAGGTGGTAGTCTTCGACTATCAAGGCAACATCGCTGAAGCCCGGGTGCAGGTTGTGGTGAATAATCCCACACCTACCCCCACCATCACGCCGACCGTTACTCCCACGCCAACGGAGACGCCGACTCCCACCCTCCCCCCCACTTCGACGCCGACGAGCACCCCCACCATCACCAGCACTCCTACACCGACTCCCACTCTCACCCCCACGCCGACCCCGACAACCACACCGACTCACACACCTACGGTGACGCCGACGCCTACCATTATTGGCTAACGAAAAGCGACAAGTGCTGCGGGCGCGGCGGCGGGGGTTACGGCTGTAGCCCTTGACAAATCAGCCCAAAGGACTTACAATGTAGACGTTCAGAAATCGGGAGAGGAGAATGAAGGATGACAGAGACGATTTTGGATAAGCCAGTAGCCGGTGTAACACTACGGGAACTCATTGAGACATTCCGGGAGGTTGTCCACGAGGTCATCCGCGAGGAACAGGAATACTACATTGACGATGAGGGCTACCTGGTCTTCTCCAGCGAGAGGGCCTATGCCGAGTATCTGGACAAGCAAAAAGGTAAGCTGCCCAGCGCGGTCCAGGCCTATTATATTGATGAGCATGGCCTCAAGGTTGTTTACAGCGACTACGAGCCCACACCGGAGAAAGCCAGGGAATTGGCTGAGACCCGCCAAAGGATCGCTGAGGGGAGAGCGAAACTGTACAGCCTGGAGGAAGTAATCCGAGAACTCGGTTTGGAGGAATAGGCCGATGTTCGAGGTTGTGTTGGAGGAGCAAGCAAGACATCAGCTCGCAAAACTGCCTCCAAAAATCAGCCGTGGCATATCGCGGAAGCTACGATGGTTGGGCAAGAATGCTGAGGTGATCAAGCATGAGAGATTGACAGGCCGCGAAGAGTACAGCTTGCACTTCGGCCAGTATCGCATCCCCTACCTGTTGGACTGGACGAACCAAGTGATCACCGTCACGGATATTGACAAGCACGACGAGGCCTACCGTCGGCTCAAAAAAAGAAGATAGCCAAGAGGGGCAACCACAAGGGATTGCCCCTACTGCGATGGCGAACAAAAAGGGCCTGTTCCTTCGAAGAGGAAAGGGCCTTTGTTTTGCTTATCCTCCAACGTTTCACGGTCCGCCTGGCAGGTGGGAACGGCTTCGTTCTGGCGCTGGCGCTGGTGGCTTTGGGTGCGGTTGGGGGGGCGCTGCTGCTGCGAGCGCGGCGGCACAAGCGCAAACCTTAAGGGTCTCGGAGACCCTTAAGGTTTTAGAGAATGGAGGTCAGAAACTATGAAGACCCTGGACTTGAACCCGTTTTTCTTCGAGGGCGGCCCTGTGGGCTGCCTGCTGGTGCACGGCTTCAGCGGAAGCCCCCCGGAGATGCGGCCCATGGGGGAGTTCCTGGCCGCAAAGGGGCTCACTGTGCGGGGAGTGCGCCTGGTCGGTCGCGGCACATCCGCTGATGACATCGCGCGCGCCGACAAGTTCC
>CAZGKH010000574.1:0-2750 GCA_964525665.1 uncultured Anaerolineae bacterium
GACTTGTTTTCACGGTAAAACACTGGCGTGCGGCAAAACCTCGGAGGTCTTACCCTTCGAATCCATGTTGACCCTCTACAAAATGATGAGCACGAGGAAGTAAACGTGAAGCCGCCTGCTAGTGGTAAGTTCAGACGTTTTGTGCCATCTCGTGCCAGCCAACAAGCGAAAGGTATTAGCGTATGCACGTTCTCTTGCTTGAACCCCCCAAAACCCCCTGGGAGATGATGGGGGATATGGTAGCGCCACCATTGGGCTTAGCCCAATTGGCCGGCTGCCTGGAACAAGCCGATATCCCGGTCGAGATCCTGGACGCCAACGCGCTGGGCATCGGCTGGGACAGGCTGGAGGCAGCCATCGCCCGCACCGGTCCCGACCTCATCGGCATTACAGTTTACACACCCTACATGCCCGAAGTGAGTCGCGCCGTCCGTGTTGCCCGCCAAGCAGCACCCCAGGCGGTCATTGCCCTGGGTGGTCCCCACGTGACGTTCACGGTGGAAGAGACACTGCGAACGATGCCCGAAGTGGACGTGGTGGCGCGGGGTGAAGGGGATCAGATTCTGGTGGATCTGGCACGGGCATTGGACGCCGTCCTGAGCCTGTCGAAGGATGCTGGCAATGGGTTGGAGGGCGTGCCGGGCATCGGTTTCCGTCGGAACGGGCAAGTCGTGGAAACCCCAGCTCCCCCTCCTGTGGACGTGACCACGTTACCCATGCCTGCCTTTCACCTGATGCGGATGGACCGCTATCACTGGCCGGCGCTGGGCGGCCCTTTTGCCACCGTCATCACGAGCCGGGGCTGTCCGTTCAAGTGCACCTTCTGCTCCGAGTGGCCTTTTTGGCGCAGCGGCTGGCGTCCCTACGATCCAGAGATGATTGTCGAGCAACTCGACGTCCTGGTGAACCGGTACGGGCGATATAATATCTGGTTTGGCGACGACTGTTTCAACGTGGATCGAGATCACGTGGCGGCTATTTGCGAGGGGATCCTGAGGCGGGGGATTGAGGTCAACTGGTATTACCAGGGGCGGGCCGATCTGCTGGTCAAGTACAAAGACCTGTTGCCCCTGGCGCGGCGGGCCGGCAACCGCATGGTGCAGATCGGTATCGAGGCCTCCAGCGACGAGCAGCGGGATGAGTTGCACAAACAACTGAGCACCGAGACGGTCGAAGAGGCGGTGCGATTGCTACGCCAGCATGACATCGTCTGCCAGGGGATGATGATCGTCGGTGTGCCCAGCGACAGCCCGCGCACCTTCGAGCACAAGGTGCGCTTTATCAAGCGGCTCGACGTAGACTTTCCCGTCTTTACGATGTACACACCTTTCCCTGGCACCCGGGCCTTTGAGGAGGCGGTGGCGCAAGGGTGGATCGAGATCCCCGCCGACTATGCTCGCTACGATATGGGCCATGCTCTCATGCCCACCCAGCACATGCCCCGCCGACAGGTTTGGACCTACACCGGGAGGGCCTTCAGTAGCTTTTATCTTGATCCGATCAAGCTGGCGCGAAACCTTTTCTCGCGCAATGACTGGAGGCGGCGGATGTGGCGGCAGATGTTGACCTACATCGGCAAACAGGTCGCCCGGAGCCTGGTGCCGAGGTTCCGCTGATCAGGCGCGCCCGAAGTCCAGGTTGATGATGCCGTCCAGCCAGTAGCGCAGCTTGGTCAAACGACCCTGGCGACCGATGCAGCGAAAGTACGGTGGGTCGAAGGCGCGAATCAAATCGCCGATGCGATAGCGGGGCAACACCGGCGTCGAGACGATGAGGCTGCCATACTCACCGGGGCGCATCTCGTAGAGCATCTTGACCTGCCCGCCCCCTACGTCCACTTCAAACACGTACAGGTCAAGGTTGGGAACCAGCAGGTTGCGCTCGTCTCGCTGTTGGGCGAAGGTGCCTTCGGTGGCGATGTACATCTCGACGATGTCGGCAGGACCGTAGAGGGCTTGCAGCGCCGGCTTGTACTTGGTGGTGATGCCGGGGACACTGGCCGCGGCGATGACGCGCATGTCCCACAGCTTCTTGGGCAGCACCTTGTGGCGGCGATGCAAGTAATGCCCAAAGGCGATGATGGAGGGGCAGACCCCAGCGCATAGGGTGATGGGCGCGTCTTTCGTTCGCTGATAGATCATCTCGAAGCGACGCTCCCAGGCGCCGGGCGTGGTGCCTCCGCCCAGGTCGTCAATTTCCTCTTGAGGGGGCAAGATCTCAACAGGGGTGGCCTCTGCCGCGTGGCGGACATAGATGCCGGAGCTGAAGCCGTAGGGGGTCTCCTGCCCGGCCACGTCCATCGTTCCCACCACGGAGGGATAATTGAGGTTGAGGCTGTAGCCGCCGATGGCATCGAGTTGGTCGGTGCGCAGCAGGTGATTGAGGAGACCGCGAGCGGCGGCCACGCGGATGCCCAGGTCGGTATCAGTGATGGGGATACGCTTGGGGGTGCCTCGCGTGGTGCCCCTGGTCATGGCCCAGGCGACGGGCGGCTCCGGCAGCAGCGCCTCGACCTCACCGGCGATGACGCGGTCAATCCAGGGCTTGATCTCGTCGTAGGCAACGGCGGGAAAGGCGCGGCGATAAGCCTCGAAAAAGCGGGGTGGGTCGTCAGCCAAAGGTAGTAAATCAGCCGCCCCGCACTCCCGACCATAGACCGTCCGGGCATACCCTTCCACCAGCCACTCCAACGTCTGCGCCTGGGTTCGGGCCGGATCTTGCAGCCCCTTGTGCCATAATTCAACGAAAAC
>CAZGKH010000575.1:0-2749 GCA_964525665.1 uncultured Anaerolineae bacterium
TCCTGCTGGGGGTTTACACCGAAGCGCCTTTTCTGCTTTTCGCCATCGCGGCCTTTTACTATGCCAGGAAAGGCCATTGGTTAGCAGCCAGCATCATGGGGCTTCTGGCTGCGCTGACCAAGCAGTTGGGCCTGCTTCTTCTGTTTCCCTTGCTCTATGAGTACCTTGACAATGCTAGATTTCAGGCCAAGTGTCATTGCGAGGAGCGAAGTGACGAAGCAATCTCCAGCCCACGACGGAGGGGATTGCTTCGCTCCCTACGGTCGCTTGCAATGACAAATGCAACGTTTCGCTCGATTCGACGCGACGTTTTGCTCCTTTGTCTCATTCCTGTGGGCACGCTGGCCTTTCTGCTGTTTCGACACATCTTCATCGGCGATGCCTTTTTGACTGAGACCTACAGGTTGCGTTGGGCGGTGAATGCCTCCTGGCCGTGGAGCAACGTCGTTGACAGTTTGATGGCCATTTTCAACAGCAGCCGATTCCCCGCCCTTAATCCAGAGGACACTCGCTTGAGACGCATCTTTTACAACTCTTTCGATTTGGCCTGTGTGGGCCTGTTTCTCTCCTTGACCATCGTCTCGTTTCGTCGCTTGCGCCTGAGCTATGGTTTATACATGGCCAGCGTGCTGTTCGTCAGCCTGATGCAGAACTTCCGGCCTCCCTACCCGATAGCGGCTTTGCCCAGATACGTCCTGGTGCTGTTCCCTGGGTTCATGGTGCTGGGGGCAATGGTGAAAAACAAGGCCCTGCATTGGGCCGTGGTCGCTGGCTCGACCATGTTGCTTGCTATATTCACTGCCATGTTCGCCACGTGGCGGGTGGTGGCGTGATTGATTGAAAATTAGTGAAATTAGTGTAATTCGTGGCAAAAAACGAAATGAGAGTCTGCTATTTCGGCACCTACGATGTGGAGCAGTCACGGAACAACGTGATCATCCAGGGCCTGCGGCAGAATGGGGTGGAAGTGGTGGAGTGTCACGTCAGACTGTGGCACAACACCGCCGACAAGATCCGAAGTGTAAGGCGCGGCCTTTTCAATCCCAGCTTGTTGGGCCGGGCTTTGGGCAGTTACCTCAGACTGATCAAGCGCTACGCCGAGATTGGCGATTACGATGTCCTGGTGGTGGGCTACGCGGGACACTTCGACCTCTTCCTGGCCAAGCTATTGACCAGCTTTTCGCGCAAGCCTCTGGTTTTCGACGCTCTCCTCTCCCTAACCGAGACCGTGGTCGAGGACCGGGGTCTGGCCCGTCGGGGGTCGCTCCTGGCTGGCCTGGTCTATTTAGTGGACAAGTATGCCTGCCGCCTGGCGGACTTGGTGCTCCTGGATACCGAAGCCCACGTGCAGCACTTCCAACAGGACTTGGGTGTGAGGCCAGACAAACTGCGCTGGGTGCCTGTTGGCGCCGATGAGGTTTACCGCCGGGGACCATCGTTGCCTGGAGCAGATGCTCCTTTCAGAATTGTCTACTTTGGCCAGTATATACCGTTGCACGGGGTCAACTACATCATCAAGGCCGCCAAGCTCCTGGAGGAGCATCCGGACATTCACTTCGAACTGGTGGGGGATGGGCAGACCTACCCGGACGCCTTGTCTTTGGCCGAGAGTCTACAGGTACAAAACGTCACCTTTCACCACACCTGGCTCTCGCCTGAGAGCTTGATCGCTGAGCACATCGTTCCTGCTGATGTATGTCTGGGGGCCTTCGGAGATAGTCCCAAAGCCCAACGGGTAGTGCCCATCAAGGTTTTCGTGGCCCTGGCTATGGGCAAGCCGGTCATCACGGGGGATTCGCCGGCGGCCAGAGAGGTGTTGTCCCACGGAACAGATGCCATCCTGTGCGAGATGGCGGATCCTCAAGCGCTGGCCCAGGCAATACTCCTCCTGAAGCGCAATCGTGTGCTACGAGAGAAAATTGCCAACGGAGGCCATCTATCGTTCCAAGCCAAGTTCTCGTCGCAGGTCATTGGGGCGACGGTAAAGAATTACTTGACTGAGGTAATTAATGCAAATGCCAAACGTGAAACGTGAAACGTCAAACGTAAAATGTAAAACGTCAAGATACAGACTCTTATCGCTGGTTATTCTGACTTTCCTTCTTCTGATTTCCAACCCGCAAGCTCACGCATCAGGCCTCACGCATCACGCCTCCAATCTCCAATACCCAATACCCAATACCCAATATCCAACCTGGGTCGAACCGCGCTCGTTGAACATCACCAACCTGGCAGGGCAGATTCCAGATAGCTTGCTGCAAGGGGTGATCATCTCCGCCTATCCCTGGGACGGGATCATCCAGTTCGAGTCGAGTTCGGTGTCTGGAGACACCATGGTGATCACTACCACGATCTACGGGCGGTTGCACCCCTGGGGAACGACGCTGGGTTGCCTGGGGCAGGTTCCGCGCGCGGACGAGATGGGCAGCGCGGCCCCGCTCTCCTATCTGAAGATATACACGCCGGGGGGCGCGGATGTGACATCGCAGATCACGAAAGGAAGCTACTGGCCGGCGACGCTGACTCAGCCGCTGTCGGGTACGGCGACCTGGCAGGGACGTTACGACCCTCTCCCGCTGACCCTCAACCAGTGCGAACTGGGTCTCGAACTGCCAGCCAACGTTGGTTGCGACCTGCATATCAGTGGCAGTTACACTGAGCTGGTTCGAGTGTTCACCCTGCGGCAGGCCGAAGTGATGCCGTTAGTGGAAGTGGTCGGGGGCCAGCCTGGTAGCGTTAAGTATGTTGA
>CAZGKH010000576.1:0-2735 GCA_964525665.1 uncultured Anaerolineae bacterium
GACATCGGCAAAGAGCGCATCCGGCGCGTCATCGCCCAGATGCAGGCGGAGCGCGAGGGGCAACTGCCGCTGGAGACCCGCGAGACGCCGGAAGACCTGGGCTTCAAAGTCTTCAAGCTGGCCCCGTCCACCTTTCGCCACTGGCAGCCGCCGCAGGATGCAGACGCCGACGCGCTGGAGCAGCAGCTTGCCCTCTTTGACGGCGGCCTGGAGCCAGACGCCGACCCGCTGCATGCTATCTACGAAGTCATCCTCAAAGAGGGCTACAGCCTCAACGCCCGCATCGAGCCGGTTGAAAAGACCCTAAAGGTCTCTAAGACCTTTAGGGTCTACAGGGTCTACAATGAAGGTAACGACGAAACCTTCTTCTACATCTGCCTGGATGATGAAATCCACCAGGCCAACCTCGACGCGCTGCCGCTGGACAAGGAAACGACGTTCATCTGCCTGGACACCGCGCTGGATGATGCCCAAAAGGTCAACCTGGCGATGCAGTGTTTGTTGAAGGTGATTTGAGAACCAAAAAAACCCTAAAGGTCTTTAAGACCTTTAGGGTTTCTACCAAGCAAGGAGAGAATCCCATGCCAAGCCCACCCCCATTACAGTACGGCGCGTACTACCACATCTTCAATCGTGGAACCAACCGGGAAAACATCTTTGTCGAGGAACGCAACTACTCCTTTTTCATGCAGCGCTACGCCAAATACATCGAACCCGTGGCTTTCACCTACGCCTATTGCCTGCTGAACAACCATTTCCACTCTCTGATACTAACCAAGACGCCTGAAGAACAGGAAGCATACCATGAGACCCTAAAGGTTTTGGAAACCTTTAGGGTCTTGGAACCCAGCCAACAGTTCAGCAATCTTTTCAACTCCTACGCCAAGGCGTTCAACAAAATGTACGACCGAACCGGCAGCCTGTTTGAACATCCTTTCCATCGCATTCAAGTCGAAACGGATGCATACTTTACGCACCTGGTCACCTATATTCACCAAAACCCGCAACTGCACGGTTTTGTAAGCGATTTCCGTGATTGGCCCTTTTCTTCATATCGGGCGATCCTGTCGGAGCAGCCGACCCGCGTGCAGCGGGATGCTGTGTTGGACTGGTTCGGCGGGCGAAAGGGATTCTTGGATAGCCACGGCGTGAGTGTTGACCTGCAACCAATCGCTTCCCTTACCTTGGAAGACCCTAAAGGTCTCCGAGACCTTTAGGGTCTGTCTGGGAGAAATGATGAAATTTCGCTTCGACCCCGACCTGGACTTTCAGAACAAGGCCGTCCAGGCAGCAGTGCGGCTCTTTGAAGGCTCACAAGACCCTAAAGGTTTCCGGAAACCTTTAGGGTCTCTCACGCTCGTCTCCGAAAACGGCGTGGTGGGCAATCGCCTCACGCTGGATGATGACGCGCTGCTGGCGAACCTGCGAGCGGTTCAAACCGACCCCGACCTGCACAACGGCAGCCCCGTCCCCGTTTCGGATTCGCTGGACAGCCGCGATTTTTCCGTCGAAATGGAAACCGGCACCGGCAAGACCTACGTCTACCTGCGCACGGCGTTGGAGCTGAATCGGGCCTATGGCCTGCGCAAGTTCATAGTCGTCGTGCCCTCGGTGGCCATCCGCGAAGGCGTGCTCAAGACGCTTCAGATCACCCGCCAGCACTTTGCCCGGCTGTACGAGAACACGCCCTACCGCTTCTACGAGTACGATTCGGGCAACCTGGCCCGCGTGCGGCAGTTCGCCGCCAGCAACGACGTCGAGATCATGGTCATGACGCTGGATTCCTTCAACAAGGATACCAACATCTTCAACCGGCGCAGCGACCGCATGATGGGCCTCAAACCGCTGGACCTGGTGCAGACCGCCCGACCGATCCTCATTCTGGACGAGCCGCAGAACATGGAGAGCGAGATCGCGCGGGCCGCGCTGGCCCGGCTCAATCCGCTCTTCAAGCTGCGCTACTCCGCCTCGCACCGCGCGCTCTATAACCTGATCTACCGCCTGACGCCCATTGACGCCTACAACCTGCGGCTGGTCAAGCAGATTGAGGTTGCCTCGGTGGTGCAGGATCACGACGCCAACCGCGCCTACATTCAATGCCGTTCGGTAGACGCCAAGAAAATGGTGATCAGCGCCCGGCTCAAGGTCTTTGTGCGCCAAAAGAGCGGCCCGGCTCCCCAAATCCGCACCGTGCGCCCCGGCGACGATCTGTACGCGATCACCGGCCTGGATGCTTACCAGGGCTTCGTGGTCGAAAAGCTGGATGCCGGCTACGGCGAGGTGCACTTTGCCAACGGCGTCATCGTGACCAAAGGCGAGGAACTGGGGCCTGATCACGAGGTCATCGCCAGAGTGCAGATCGCCCACACCATCGAAGAGCACATGCGCAAGGCCCACCGCCTGCGGAAGAAGGGCCTCAAGGTGCTATCGCTCTTTTTCATTGACCAGGTGGCGAATTACACCGAGGAGGACGGCTACATCCGGCGGGCGTTCGAGGCCGAGTTCGACCGGCTGAAGCGTAAGGATACGGCCTGGGCTCAGCACTATCGAAACGTGGCCGCGGCCGACGTTCAGGGCAGCTACTTCTCGGCCTACAAAACCGAAAGCTACATGGAATCGGACGCCGACGCCTACGACCTGATCATGCGCGATAAAGAGCGTCTGCTTTCGCTGGACGAGCCGGTCGAGTTCATCTTTTCCCACTCCGCGCTGCGCGAGGGCTGGGATAATCCCAA
>CAZGKH010000577.1:0-2720 GCA_964525665.1 uncultured Anaerolineae bacterium
GGAAGCGGTGATCTTGGGTGTAGTAGCGTGGCTGAGCGGTAGACTGACGTATAGCAGAGCGGCAAGGTGATCGGGCAACGGGTTGTGGTATTGCATCAACTCGTGCCCCCAGGGCATTGCACAAAGTCGTGCCTCTCTGAACCTTGACAAACTGAGCCATGTGAGGCAAACTCTCTTCCAAGAATCGCAACTGGAGGAGAGCAATGCCAGGCAGGGTAGCCAGATTACGCCGAAAGGGGATCCATTTTGTCAACCTCGAATCCACCAACTCGCTGACCGGGGATAGGCCGCACGGAACCGAAGCAACCTGGCAACTTGTTCACCCGAAGCATCTTTGTACAGCCTGGCTATCCTGGGGCTTTCAGACTCCAACCTGGGCCCTTGTGCCATCCCCGACCTCATTGGTTAAAATCCTATTCCCGCCTTGATTTGAAGAAGGCTCATTTGATAGACGCTTTTGCATAACGCGGAACCCCAAATCATCCAGAACCCTTACCGTCTCGTAGCCTAATCTCTCATACAGCGTTCTGGCTCTTTCATTGGATTCGTGAACCCCCAGTTCAATAACTTCCATGCTATCCCTGTATTCAGCCTCCAGTTTCCTGAGAATCTGTGTTCCGATTCCCCTACCCTGAAACTGTTCCTTCAGTACCAACCCATGAAGGTGCAATTCTTGTCCCCGCTCTTCAATCCAGTAGAACCCTGCCAACTGGCTGCCCTCATAGATGCCGTATACGCGCCCCACTGTTCTGAAAAGCTGACTGAACTGTTCCCTGGTCATCTCCATGAGTTCCAGGGTGCACTCAAGATAATCAGCCGCCTGGTCTCGCATGAGCTGCAGGAATTCTTCATAATGCTCTAGCTTCGCAGGCTCGTAGGTTAGCATTCTCCCTCTCCCGTCTGATAGTTTTTCCCAAGCTCAGCCATCGGCGCAATATCGTTACATCCAGATTGCACAGTCCGGCGCAATCACCAGAGAACGTGCCAGCTTATCGTCACTTGTCTACCTGCAATTGGACACCTATCTCTTCGCAGTGCGCCTTGACCTCATCAATGACATTCCCCGGCGGCAGCGCCAGATTGCCCGGCATCATGTCGAACTGCTCCAACCTCTGTGGTCCCCGCCACACGACGTAGGTGTCTGCTGGAAGCCGGCTCAGCGCAGCCTTGAGGTCGTAGATGCCCTGGACCGTGATCTTGGTCTCGGAGACGTCCTCACTGGTCGTCACCTCTTCGTACGTCTTGATGCGATTGGTGCCAGTGATGAGGGTAAAGTACCACTCCTGACCCACCTGCCAACTGTACAACTCGTATCCCTTCATCGAAGGGGGAATTGGTGTGGTGGGCGAAGTGTGTGTCGCTCGTCTTACGAAGAAGGCACATTTGTTCAGATGGGTGCAGGCTCCACCGCCGCCGCCGATTGCGCCATCTTCTCGGAGAACAACCCGCATGGGGTCGGGCGGACAGTCCCGTACGAGGATCGGATCGCTGAACGTAACCGATTCGATGGTCAGTGTATCATCCTCGATATCGAGGACCTCCATACGGGTGGAGCCAATATTGGCCGGACATCCGGCTGGCCACTCCGCCCTGGCCCTGGGTACGAACGAGGTGACGATCTCGGAACCGCCGGCGAGCGTGAACGTCGCTGTTTGGTGGTCGCGATCTATCTTCACTTCCTGGATTGTTCTCGCGGCGGCTTGGCCGGCTGCACCGATGCCACGGGTGGGCGCGTATGTGCCCGACTCGACCTCGACCCACCTGTTCATTGAGCATCCGACAAGCGTACATCCGACGAGAATAATCACCGCGATTGTGGCTCTTGCAGATCTCATCTACTCTATTCTCCCCCTCACGAACGGCGCATGCCGGCGGGCCTCAATCCGTGAGGATTTCTACGTCCGCCACACGGCCATTTTCAAAGGTGAGTAACCGTGGAGTCGCCGGGCAATGTTAGGGTTGACCGGGGTGCGTCCGTTGATGGCGTGCCAGCCGTTGAAGCTATCTTCACGGTGACTCTGTTCGAACGGATCTGGACCGGGCGGAGGTCGTCCAGCGACTTGGCCATTTCAGACTTCGTTCTCGCAACATGAGAGATCGAAGGCGAAAGGAATTCGATGGTGTACTCCCCGGCTTGGGAAAAGTCGTAGGCTGTAGCCAGGTCTACCTCTGCAGACACGGACTCCCCGGGCTCGAGCAAAACGTAAGCCTCTGCTGTAGGAGCAACTCTCGTGGCCAGTATGCCCTGGTAGGGAATGACCTGCCCATCGCGCTCGACGCGAAAGATCTTGCCCATTATCCCTTCGAGTGGTGTGTACCACTTGAGAATATATAGCCTCGTATCCGTGTTGTTGGTCAAAGTGAATCTCAGCTTCACAACGTCCCCGCTGGTCAGTGTAGCTGGAACTTCGACTGTAGCCTCAAGGTTGGTCTCGGGCGATTCGGCTGCCTCACCTGATGATGTTGGCGCGCAGCCAACCGCTGTGGTCAGCAGCGCCAGGCAAACTAGTAAACTGATAGTAACTCTCTTGAACATGATTGTATTCTCCTTTGTTTTTGTGGAGAGGCATCTGCCTCACGACTAACGCGGCGCCCACTTCACCGCATCAAACGCGATCAGGCGCGACACGTACGGTTCGTAGGTGACGTCGGAGAGCGACACGTGGTCGTCGTGGGCGCCACGAAACCAGTAGGCGCCCAGCGAAGCCCAGCGGCCGCCG
>CAZGKH010000578.1:0-2715 GCA_964525665.1 uncultured Anaerolineae bacterium
TATGTGCTCGATAGGGCCAACCCTGCGGAATAATTCGTATTCCACAGGGCCAGCGCTCGGCCAGCCGCACGCTGAAACGGATCCCGCCCACGGCTATGAGGGTGAGCATGCCGTCTATGAGGGGAATGGAACGAGGCAACCCTTCGGCTCCGCTCAGGACAGGCTGTGGCGAGAGGGAGATGGGGAGATGGGGAGATGGGGTAAGAGGGAGAATGAATCGGAGGGCGAAGAAGAGGAGGGTGTTGATGGCAGTGGCGGCGGCGATGGTGAAGACGATGAGGGCGATCTCGTCCACGCTGGCGTAGCGCCAGTAGCGATTGTAGAGGCCGGCCCGCCAAAAGACGAGCAAGCGAACTACCAGCCCTATCAAGGTGAAGGCCAGCAGTGCTCCGGCATAGCGAGGCAGTTCCTCGAACCCATCCAGGCGCAAGGCCAGGGCCAGGGACGGGATGATGGCCAGCGCTGCCAGGTCCAGAGCGAAGAAATGTCGGTTGCGAAGCTTGAGTAAGAAAGTAGTCATTGTCAATTGGAAGATGGAGAATGGAAAATGGATGATGGAAATTGGAGAACGGAAGGTGGATGATGGAGGATGGATCAACCATCGTCTATTTTCCCCTTTCTGTCTTCCCCCTTCCCCTTTCCCCTTTCCACTACCGGCTATCCCCATCCACCTTGCTGAATTGCAGGGTGTTCTCATCAATCACCTGCACCAACAAACGAGTGTTGTCTCGGATGTTGGTCTTGCGGATGATGTGATCGGGCAAGGGAATAGCCCGTTGCGCAACCACTACAGTGACTTTCAGCACTGTTGAAGGCTGCTTCAGGACGGGTGAGGGCATCCATGTCGCAGGGGTGGCCGTAGAGGTGGACGGGCCGGGTTGGGTTTGGCGCGGGGGACAAAGGCTGACAGGGAGACAAGGTCACCAGGGCACAAGGAGAGAGGCTTTGTCCCGCACCTTGTCTCCTCATCCCCTTGTCTCCTTGTCTCAGAACTGGCGGCCAGGGTCCAGCGCAGGAAGACGCGGTCCAGGATAGCGCGCTTGTGCTTCGACGGGTTATGAAGTTTGACTTTGACGGTCTTGATCATTGGATGATGGAAAGGGGAAATGGAGCTCCCTCTTCCATTCTCCCCTGTCCTTCTTTCCTCATTGTGCTCGCTTATAGAAGGAGTGACCTCACCCAGTCGAAATATCTCTCTGTATGCTTTGCGATCTCTACGGCCTCTCGTTGAGTGAAGTTCCGCGCTTCGTACTCGATGAGGTTCTTCATGTTGACAATTCTGAGAAAGTGTCTGGAATTCTTGGTTGCCTCGGAGCTGCGTATGGTTTGCTTCACCAACTCAGCCGCGTCGCTGTGGGCCCGGCTCGTGCATCGAATACCCCCTGCATAGGCCAAAAGGGCATCGGTGGCGGAGATGGCACAGTGAACCGCCTCTAGACCAGCCGAGTTCCAGTTTCCTTCATCCATCGAGCGTCTCATCGCCTGGTAGAAGTCCTGGGCTTTGTTGAGATAAATGACGTACTTGCTCCTGTCAATGGCTCTACTGGGAATCTTCTTGGGGTTCATGGAGCACCTCTGAGATCAATTTGCCGTGGATCACGCGCCCTGTGTCAACAATCTCGCGCAGGAGGCCGTTGCCCCCACGGTATCGTTGGCGAAACTCGGCTATGGAGAGGATAATAGGCGAGAGCACATTTCCAAAGCGAGAGATGAAATAGTCATTCTTCTCTGCAAAGAGCTCTTGTATCCGGTCCTGGTCAGCATCGGTTGAGACGAGCACAAGGACGTCAAGATCGCTGGCTGGTCTCTCCTCACCCCGCGAGATGCTGCCGTACAGGATTAGCGAAACGATGGACTTGGAGAGCCCATCCACCATCTCCCGGATTGCCGCTTCGAGAAGATGCTTTTCTTTCTGAAACAAGGGTAGCAGCAGCTCTTCAACCACGTAGCTTTCCTCGTTGAGCCTGAAAAGATAGGTCCGGCCCATGTTGCGCATCACCAGGACGCCCTGGTCGGTGAGATCTTGCAGCGCCCGATGGCAGGCCCAGGGACTCATCCCGATGTCCGCAGCGACTTGACGGCCGCTCATTTCCAGGCGAGTGTTGGCCAGATGGCGCAGGATCTTGACCTTGGATTTTTGTCCCAGCAGATCATCCAGGGGGCGAGAGTACTTCATAAAGCACCTCATTAAGGCTCCGCATTTATGTCCTGTTCATTAAACACTTGACCAATTCTTAGGACATTATAGCGGAAAACCTGGTGTCTGTCAAGTTGAGTGGCAGAATGGAGATTGGAAAATGGAGAATGGAGAATGGAGGATGGAGGATGGAGAATGATGCCGGCCATCCAGAGGAGGACGGGAGCCCAGCGCTGGCCAGGATTGGACAGTCGAAGAAGGTCAATCAAGCAGGCGTGAAGGCGATAACTGGCACCGGCACCAAGCGTACTTGTGGCTCGGGCGCTTGTATCAGGCGGTCCATTTCGCGCACGACGGTGGCCGAGAAATATCGCTCTCCACAGCGCGGGCAGACGCGAGCCGGAACTGCCTCGAAGATGTAGTGCCTGTCTCGACGATGGCGGTACACCGTCACCAGCTTTTCTGTGTCCGCCAACAGCCCATTGCAGTATTCGCAGAAATCTTGTTCCATATCATTCACTCAACTATTCCTCTGGCACGTATACCGTGATGATGCGCAGCAGACCAGAGGGCAGAAA
>CAZGKH010000579.1:0-2715 GCA_964525665.1 uncultured Anaerolineae bacterium
CGGCCCAACCGGGTGCACCATCTGAACGCCACCGCCACGGTGATGCTCAAGGCCCTCTACGACCGGCGGCCGCTGGATGTTGAGGCCACAGTAGCGGAACTGGCAGAGCGTTATGGCGTGCCCGCGGAGCGCATCGAGGAGGACATGGAGAAGCTGCTCCAGAGCCTCTCGCTGCTGCTTCAGAATCAGGCGGGCTGCGCTCCGGCGGTGAAGACCACGCCCTTCGGCAGCCACGAGAGGAAGTACCCCGTCCTCTCTGAGATAGCCCTCACCTACCGCTGCCAGAACCGCTGCTTCTTCTGCTACGCCAGCTCTCCCGACCGCGGCTCCCAGGTGCCGGAGATGACCACCGACGAGGTCAAGTTGGTACTGGACAAGATCGTGAATCAGGCCAGGGTTCCCACCGTCTCCTTTACAGGCGGAGAGCCCACCCTGCGCGATGACCTGCCGGAGCTGATTGCCCACGCCAAAGGGCTGGGAATGAGGGTCAATCTGATTAGCAACGGCGTCAGGTGCGCTGATGCAGATTATGTGGCCACGCTGGCCGAGGCGGGGCTGGACTCGGCCCAGATCAGCCTGGAGGCGGGAGGGGCTGCTGTCCACGATGAGGTAGTGGCCCATCCGGGAGCCTTCGAGCGCACAGTGCAGGGGGTGCGCAACCTGCTGGCGGCCGGCATCCACACCCACACCAACACCACTATCAATCAGAAGAACCGTCAGGACTTGCCAGCCCTAATTGACTTCCTGGCCGAGATGGGCATGGAGTATCTGTCCATGAACATGGTCATTCGCACCGGCGGGGCGGTGGGTGTGCCCGACGTCAATTACCAGGCCATCGGCGACTTGGCGCTCTCCCTCAAAGCCAGGGCCGAGGAGCAGGGGATGCGCTTCGTCTGGTATTCGCCCGTGCCCTACTGCCTCTTCAACCCTGCCCAGCACGGCTTGGGCTCCCAGTCCTGCTCAGCGGCCGACGGGCTGCTATCGCTCGCCCCCGACGGGGCGGTGCTGCCCTGCTCCAGCTTCGAGGAGGGCATCGGCAACCTGCTCACCGAGGACTTCGCCACCCTCTGGAATCGCCGGTCGGCCCGCTATTGGCGGGATAAGGAGTTCCTGCCGCCAGGGTGTCAGGAATGCGAACTGGCCCACATCTGTTGCGGAGCCTGCCCGCTCTACTGGGATGAGCAGGGCACCTTCGCCGAGATAGCCCCCCACATGACCGAGACCTCGGCCTGGGACCGACTGACCTGGAACCTGAAAAGGCGTTACCTGGGAAAGGTCAAAGGGGTGGGGATGTAGATGACGAATGGCAGAAGGTGTTGACGATGTTCAGAAAAATAGCCAGAGCAGCCTTAGGAATCCTTCTTCTCCTCTTGGTCTTCCTAAATGGCAGTGCTATCCCTCCTTATCGAACCTTCGACTACAGAATGGGCGCGGTGGTGGCCGGCCACCAGTTCAGCTTCGCCAGGTGGGAGGCTGGAGCCATCACTCGGAAGCTAGATCAGATGTTGACCAGCACGGTGGGGCAATTGAGCGAGGAGGAGAAAAAGGCCCTCGTCCTCGATTATATCTCTCTGATCCAGCAGATCGGCCAATTGGAACGAAGCATCCAGCAAACCTACAGCACGGTGGAGGAGGATCCGGCCGCAGTTACGCTACCCCTGCGCCAAGAGCTAGAGGAATTGAGACAGCGTCAGGCGGAAAAGCAAGGGCAGGTGGAGGCTATTCTGGAGGGGCAGATAACCCAAGTTCTGCTCTCTCAAGATCTGGAGACACTAAGCATCGTCTGGCCTCCAGTCAAGTTCCAGTTCGAGCGCTTGCCTATCTATCTGGTGATCTCGCCCCGTCAGGAGATACGGGTTAAAAAGGGGGTCTATCTCGAACACGGCCTGGGCTTGGACATACGAGAGGCCATTGAGGGGGAAATTGACGAAGCTTTTGATGTATCGTCACTAACCGTAGGCGTCGGGGGATTATCGGCCTATCCAACTATGGTGATGGAAGCGGCTTCCTTGGGCTTCATCGTCAAGACTGCTGCCCACGAATGGGTTCACGGCTATTTGTTCTTCAGGCCGCTGGGCTGGCATTACAATGACAGCCCTCAAATGAGAACCATCAACGAGACGGTTTCTTCTATTGTTGGTGACGAGATCGGCGGCCTGGTCATCGCCCGCTTCTATCCTGAGCTGGCTCCTCCCCCTGTCGAAGAGGATGAGGAGAAGCAGCCTCCACTTGAGCCAGTCGAGTCCGAGTTCAACCGCGAGATGAGGCACATTCGGTTGACGGTTGATGAGATGCTGGCTCAGGGCGACGTGGAGGGGGCTGAGGAGTACATGGAAAAGCGACGCCGTTTTCTCGTATCCCAGGGCTACCACATCAGGAAGCTGAATCAGGCCTACTTCGCCTTCTACGGCTCTTACGCCACCAGCCCCACTTCAGTGGATCCCATCGGGGAGGCGTTGCAGAGGTTGCGGCGAGAGAGCGTTTCCCTCGATGAGTTCGTTGACACCGTAGCTGCCCTGGCCAACCACGAGGATCTGTGGCGAATTTTGGGTGAGGAATAACAGCGGATGGGCGGGATTAGCGGATCAAGTGATTTGGACTGACGGGGAGCCCGTCAGTCCTGCGAATCAGTGCTCTTGAGCTGGTTGACTGACAAATTTAACATTGACTTCCCTGAAAAAAGCCTGCTCTGAGGCCCGTCCTCGGGCCGATTGC
>CAZGKH010000580.1:0-2711 GCA_964525665.1 uncultured Anaerolineae bacterium
TTCTGGTTGTTTCCACTGGAGTCAAGAGGTTTATCGAGAGATGTCTATTGTAACGGCTAATGAGTTGGCCAAATCCTACGGCCCTCAGGATGTCTTCTGGGGCGTTTTCCTCCAAATCGCCAGGAGCGACAAGATCGCTCTGGTAGGGCACAACGGCACGGGCAAGACGACGCTGTTGCGCATCATAGCCGGCTTGGATACCCCGACGGCAGGCCGGGTGCACAGGGCGCGAAAGCTGCGCATCGGCTATCTGCCCCAAGCGGCAGAGCTGCCAAGCCAGCGCACTCTCTACCA
This sequence comes from uncultured Anaerolineae bacterium, assembly GCA_964525665.1. Taxonomy (GTDB): domain Bacteria; phylum Chloroflexota; class Anaerolineae; order VGOG01; family VGOG01; genus CAYMKL01. The sequence goes on from CAZGKH010000580.1 coordinate 295, forward strand.
GGAGATGCTGACCGTCTTCACCGACCTGCAGGGCCAACAGGCCAAGCTGCGCCGCCTGGAACAGCAGATGGCCGACCCCGCCCAGCGCGAAGGGGCCATGCAGCGCTACGGGGAGGCGCTGCAAGCCTTTGAGTTGGCTGGCGGTTATCGGTATGAGAGCAAGATCAAGATGGTCCTGGCAGGTTTGGGCTTCCCGGAGGAGGAACAGCACCAGCCTCTCAGCATCCTCAGCGGCGGCCAGAAGACGAGAGCACTGCTGGCCAAGCTGCTCCTCTCCGAGCCGGATTTGCTCCTTCTGGACGAGCCTACTAATCACCTGGACCTGGCAGCCACCCAATGGCTGGAAGAGTACCTGGCCAACTGGAACGGCAGCCTGGTGGTAGTGGCCCACGACCGTTACTTCCTGGACAAAGTGGTGGGGAGAGTCTGGGAGATGGCCTTTGGCCGGTTGGAGGACTACCCAGGCAACTACAGCCAGTACACGACTTTGCGGGCCGAGCGTATGGAGCGACGCCTGGCCGAGTACGAGGCTCAGCAGAAGCACATCGAGAAGACCGAGGACTTCATCCACCGCTATATAGCTGGCCAACGAACCAAGGAAGCACAGGGTCGCCAGAAGAGGCTGAATCGCCTACCGCGCCTGGAGCGCCCCCGTGAGGCCAAGAAGATAAGCCTCTCTATTGAGACCGCCCTGCGTGGCTCCGATCTCGTCTTGGTCTCAGAAGACCTGGCCATCGGCTATCAGCCTGGCGCGCCCCTTTTTACCAGCCCAAACCTGTGTCTGCGCCGTGGCGAGCGGGCAGCCCTCCTCGGCCCTAACGGCTCGGGCAAGACCACTCTTCTCAAGACCGTCATCGGCCAGGTATCCCCCTTGGTTGGGATGGTTCGGATCGGCCAAAACGTCAAGTTCGGCTACCTTGCTCAAGCCCACGGGGACCTGGACAAGGAGAAAACCGTCCTGGATGAGATCATCGAATCCCACGATTGGCCGCGGGCGAAGGCCCGCAGTTTCCTGGGGCGGTTCCTTTTCTTCGGCGACGATGTCTTCAAACCGATAGGGGACCTATCGGGCGGCGAGCGAAGCCGGGTGGCTCTGGCCAAGCTGACGCTGGAGGGGGCTAACTTTCTGCTCTTGGACGAGCCCACCACTCACCTTGACATCGCATCCCAGGAGGTGCTGGAGGAAGTGCTGACGGACTTCAACGGCACCATCCTCATCGTTTCCCACGACCGCTATCTGATAAACGCCCTGGCCACCCAGGTGTGGGCCATTGAGGATGAAGAGCTGCGGGTTTACGATGGCAACTATTCTGACTACGAGGAGCAGAAGAGCAAAGAGCGACAGGCGAGAGGCAAGAAGCAGGAGGTGAAAAGCAAGAGACGAGGAACTGGGAGCAGGAGGCAGGAGGCAAGGGACAAGAGACAAACAGCCAAAGCCGAGGAGCTAGAGGAGAATATCGCTACCCTGGAAGCACAGTTGGCAACCCTAGGCGAGGAACTGGTCGCAGCCAGCACGGCTCAGGATGTCGAGAGTTTGCGCGAGTTGGGGGCGGAGTACCGGCGGGTGGACGAGGAGCTGCAACAGCTCGTGACCCAGTGGGCGGAGGCAGGTGCAGTGTGAAGTACATCATCGGTCTGACTGGCAACATTGCCACCGGCAAAAGCTCCGTATCAGAGATGCTGGAACGCCTGGGAGCCGAGGCTATTGACGCCGATGCTCTGGTCCACGAACTGATGAAGAAAGGCGAGCCGGTCTGGCAGGCTGTGGTGCGGGAATTCGGCCCTTCGACAACCCTTCGACGGGGCTCAGGACAAGGCTCAGGACGCGGCGAAGTCATCCTATGCGACGACGGGAGCATCAACCGCAAGAAGCTGGGAGACATCGTCTTCGCCGATGAAGCCGCGCTGCGCCGCCTGGAGGCCCTCGTGCATCCAGCCGTCATCGCCCACACTGAGGAGTTAATCGAGAGTAGCCAGGAACCTGTGGTGGTGGTTGAAGCCATCAAGCTCATTGAGGCTGGTATGCATCGCACCTTCGACGCTCTCTGGGTAACCACTTGCAGCAAGGAACAGCAACTAGCCCGCTTGGTGGAGCAGCGGGGGCTGACCGAGGAAGAGGCCCGCCAGCGCATCGAGGTCCAGCCGCCCCAAGAGGCCAAGCTTGCCCTGGCCGATGTGATCATTGACAACAGCGGCAGCCTGGACGAGACCTGGCAGCAGGTAAAGAAGGAGTGGGATAAGATCCGAGTTTTGGGTTGTTGAGTTTTGGGTTTCGAGTTTCTAAACTGAGAGAACTGAGAATCAGCGAGGGGGGAGTTTTCTTATGTCTGTGCGACAATTCTTAGGTAAGCATCCGCGCCTGGTGGCCTGGTTTATCCTGGCGGTGTTCATGGTGCCCATGCTTCTGTGGGCAGCCA
>CAZGKH010000581.1:0-2711 GCA_964525665.1 uncultured Anaerolineae bacterium
CCGCCACTCCAGGACGATTTTCGTCAGGAACAGCTTGAAGAAATCCAGCCCCACGGGCACCGTCTCAAAAGGAAGGCCGATGAAATCGGCGAACTCCAAAAGGCGTTCAGAGCTTTGGGCGTCAACCCCGGTATCAAGCAGCACTAGCCGGGTCATGGATTCGCCAAAGTATTCCCGCGCCCTTTCCTGGTCAAAACCCCACTCCTCCATACTCTGCCGCCAACGCGCCAGCCAGCCAGGGGTCAAGAGATAGGCGCCATCTTTGAGATAGCCTTCGATGATATCTCTGCTAATGAAAGGATCGAAGCACATGTCCACCTGGTGGACACGGCAATACTCCAGTTCCGCGAGAGGATCTCCTAGCCCAGCAATGCAGCAGCCACCCAACAGGCAGATTTGGCTGCATCCGTCTTCACGAGCACGGATGACTTCACCAAAGGCGTCCCATCCGATCCCCGGAGGGTCGCAATTAGCAGGAAAAGCGACCACCATCACATCGTCAAATCCCTCGGATTCAATGGCTGCCGTCACCTCCCGCTCGAGGTTTTCGCAGACCAGAATACACAGTTTACTTCCCATAGCTCTCCACCCAATCCAGGGGGTAGCGTCCCCATTCATGAACGGCTTCCAACACAGCCATCAGCACCTCGTCGGGCACTTGCCAGGGGATTTCGCCGTGGTTGTCCGACAGGATATAACCCCCACCAGGGCCAGCCTTGGCGATGGCGTCCTTCACCGCCGCTTCCGCCTGCTGGGGAGTCCAACGGCGCATCTCGATGCCATTCAAGTTGCCCAGCACGGTGAGCTTGCCTCGGCAGGCGGCTTTCATTTCAGCCAGATCTTCAAGAATGCTGACGCCGATAATGGCGGTCCCGGTCTGGGCCACGTCGTCTACTATGGGCAGGCAGCGACCAGAAGCCATGTGCGTCGCCGTAGGCCCTTTGATGCGGGCGATGGTCCGCCTGGCAATCTCGAATCCTGTTTTCAGATACATCTCTCGCGGTGTAATGGTGGTAGAGGACACCGGGTCAAAGTAGCATATCGCCGTCGCTCCCGATTCTAACTGGGCGTTGGCCCATTCCACGCAGAATGCTTCGTTTACTTTCATCAACTGATCGAACAAGTCCGGCTGCTCATACATTAGCTCGATGTACTGGTCGAAACCCATCTGCATCACCGGCAGAGAGAAGGGGGACATCACCACCCCGATGATGGGGGCCTCATCGCCAATCCTGTCTTTCAGCATCTCGAGGGCCTTCAACACCTTGACCAGACAGGCGCTCTCCTTGACCTTTGGCGGCTCCAGGTTCCTGATATCCTCTGGTTGGCGGATGACGGGCCTGCCGGAGTTGGCCGGCCCGTCATCACGGAAGATCACCTCACCACCCCAGGCCTCCACCTCGATGGGAGCGTAAAACATGCCGTAGATGCAGTCGTGGCGATATTTGGCCCGCATCCGAAGCTGTCCCTCTACCACGTTCTCCGCTTTGGAGAAGTATTCCTTGATGGAGATGCCTAATTCCTTGGCCCCGTGCATGGTCACGAGCAGGAAGAAGGGCACCCGGTCTGGCTCTTTGTGTCCCAGGGTAGTCAGTACCCGCTGCAAGGACGTCATGTTTGTCTGTGCCATGATATGTCTCCTGCGATCCCGGTGATTATCTCCACAGCTTCCGAAGCATTTCGGCCCATGGCATCAGCCCCCACTTCTTTCCAAAGCTGGTCGTCGAACCGAAAAGGCGCTCCACCGACCACGATCTTTACATCGCCATCTAGCTTGGCCTTCACATCCTTGACCCGCAGGGCCGACGGAAGCATGAGCGTTGAGATCAGGAGCACCTCGATACGGTCAGTCTTGACTCGACCAACAAGATCATCTACTTCCACCCGGCCGTAATCCAGCAGCTCGAACCCACTGGCCCGTAGCACGGAATAGACGATGCGTTTGCCCAGCAGGTGATAATCCTGGAGCACAGCGACGGCCATCCTGGGCTGACTCTTGCGGTTGGGGCTATCTGGTGGGAGAATGGTATCCACCAATTGCTCACAGATACGCCCGCTCATATAGACCTGTGATAGGGCAACTTCGCCTCGCTCCCATCCTGCTCCGATCCGCTCCAGCGCGGGGACAATTATCCTATCCGCGAGTTGAATTGGGCTCAAGGCAACGCTTGACTCCCTGAGAATGTTCTCGGCTGCCAGGCGGTCAACGGAAAGGAGCACCTGTACAAATTCGTGGTTCAGTTCTTCAAGTGATGTCATCAGGCCTCCTGAAGTTATAGTACCATCTTCAGCACAAACAGAATCGCCATGCCAGCGATGACCAAAGGGACATTGTAGCGGTTGGACTGGCGATGCGTTTCTGGAATGAGGTCCGAAGCGGCGATGTACAGAAAAGAACCCGCCGCTATGCCCAGCAGCCCTCCCAGCACGTCCGCCCTGATGCCCTGCAAGGCGACATGGGAGACAAGAGCTCCCACCGGCGTGGCCAAAGCCACGACTACGGAATAGGCCACAGCCCTGGCTCTGGTCAGACCGGCGTGGAGGAGGATGGCCATAATGGAGAGCCCTTCTGGAAACTCGTGCATGATCACGCCGATAGTGGCGATGATGCCAGTGCCAGCGCTATCCGCGAAACCAGCGCCGATGATCACCCCATCGAGAAGGGAGTGAAAACCAATGCCCGCGAAGGACATCACCCCCAAGGTGTGCCG
>CAZGKH010000582.1:0-2711 GCA_964525665.1 uncultured Anaerolineae bacterium
CCACCGACGGGTCTGGAATGGGCACGGCGGACAGCAAAGCCTCCGTGTAGGGGTGATAGGGCGGCTCAAACAGGGCCTCGGTAGGACCTATCTCGCAGAACTGTCCCAGGTACATCACTGCCACAGAATCACACAACTGGTACACAACGCTCAAGTCGTGAGAAATGAACAGCATCGCTGTCCCGTATTCTTGCTGAAACTCCAGCAGCAGATTCATAACCGCCGCCTGGACAGAAACGTCCAGCGAAGACAGCGGCTCGTCACACAGGACGAGCGTCGGTCGGCCGGCGAAGGCCCTGGCGAGCGCTACACGTTGCCTCTCACCGCCGCTCAACTGTCTTGGCAGGCGATCATAATACTCTTCCCCTAACCTCACCGCCTCCAAAAGACGCAAGACCTCGTTCATGATCTCAGAGGAAGGTACGGTTCGGAACAGGCGCAGGGGACGTGCGATCGCTTCTCCGATTGAGCGTCTAGGGTTAAGCGTAGAGTCGGGGTTCTGGAAAATCATCTGTAACTCTTTAAGCAGTTCGACAGGGCGCTGTTCGACGACTCGCATCACATCGATGCCGATAAAGTCCATTTTACCAGCATTAGGTGTCACCAAACCTGCGATGCACTTGGCCAGTGTAGTTTTGCCGCATCCGGATTCACCCACGATGCCCAATGTGGATTGTTTCCACGCCATTAGGTTTACATCGTCTACCGCCTTCACAAAGCCTTTCTTGCGCCTGCCGGCCAATCCCTTTTCTTGCGCCTTGTAGTAGGTCTTTAGTCCCTCGATCTTTAGGACTAGATCGTCTTCGCTTGGTGAGGGTTCGGCATCGGTAGGCGCGGCTCGGAGGGCCTTCAACTTGGCTGGGTCTGGACTGTCAGCATAGAAACAGCGCGCCAAATGCTCATCAGCGGTTCTCACGATGTCAGGATGTTCCAGGCGGCAACGCTCGCGGGCGCGATCACAACGTGGCTCAAAGACGCATCCGCTTGGTGTTTCGTGGAGCGCAGGTACTCTCCCCCTGATCGGCTGCAGGGTTCTTGGCTGCCTACTGGCGCTTATCTTCGGAATACATCCAAGGAGTGCGACCGTATACGGGTGCTGGGGACCCAGAAAGATGTCCCGAACGGAACCTTGCTCGACCAGCTCGCCTGCGTACATCACAGCCACGCGGTCCGCAACTCTGCTGATGACGCCGAGGTTGTGACTGATGTAGAGAATAGTAGAGTCAAACTCGTGCTTCAGTTCGGCGATCAGGTCCAGTATTCCCGCCTCGACCGTGACGTCCAGACCGGTGGTCGGCTCGTCCATGATCAGCAGGGCAGGGTTTGTCAGTAGCGCCATAGCGATCAGAACGCGCTGCTGTTGCCCGCCCGATAACTGGTGGGGATAGCGCTCCATAATCGCGAATGGGTCCGGCATACGTACCCGTTCCAACATGCGAATACATTCGTCCCTGGCTTCAACGCCCCTCGATATCTTGTGCTCCTCCAGCACCTCGGTGAGTTGTCGGCCGATCCGAAGCGATGGGTTTAACGCAGCCATAGGATCTTGGTACACCATTGCTATATCGTTGCCACGGATCTGGTTCAATTCGCGTCCGCTCTTTTGCACGACATCTTCGCCGCGAAACAGGATACGACCTGCCGTTACCCTGGCGTTTTTGGCCACATAGTTCATAATCGCAAGGGCGAGCGTGCTTTTGCCGCAACCAGACTCTCCAACCAGCCCCAGCGCGTCGCCGGGCCAGATCTCAAAAGAGACTTCCCTGACGGCTTTGACGGGTCCCGCTCGCGTCGTGTAGATGACTTCCAGGTGCTCCACTTGCAGAACGGGTGCTTGATCTGGCTGTTGCATACGCCGAACCTCCACTCTTACGTCGTCTGGGCAGCAACCGCCCGGTCGGCAATTGCCTTTATCTGCTTCTCAACATCGGCCGGCAATACATGCCGGGGCTCCTCGGCCAGGATTTCTTCGATCTTCGCCCTGGCTCGATCCCGCATTGACGTCCCGCCACTCGCCATCCACCCTTCATAGTTCTGCCGGTCGACCAGGCGCGGCTGCCAACCCTCACGAACGTGACGCACGGTGTGCTTGGTCCCCAGGAAATCCGCATTCAGTGCGTGCTTGTGGACCAAGTCCAGGGCCAGATTCTCCTCGTTGAATTCCAACCCTTTCGTAGCGCCGGCTTTGATTATGGACACAATCTCGTCTTGAATTACCACCAGTTCCAGCGAGCCCATCAGCCCCGACTCCATGTAGCCCATATCGTGGATCATGTTGCCCCCACTTAGCGTAGACCCATACAGGGTCAGAGTGCCTTCAAAAATAGCCTGCTCGTCCAGCAGCTTCGAATCGCTCGCACCGCCGGTGGAAAAGACCGGCAGGTTGTAGTAATGATTGATGCCAATGCCGCCAAAACCACCCGGTCCAGTCGCGTACGGAGCTACCATCGTTTTCATGTCCAGGTGGGATGGTCTTGCGCTACTGATTATTATTGGGGCTCCCTCGTTGACCAACTGAGAAATGACCAGGCCGACCAACACGCCTGCATTATGACAGGCCATTGAGCCTTCACGGGTCATCGGGCCAGTCATCCCACGTAGCAGATCGGGCAAGTATACGAAGGGCAGCCGTTTCTCGGCACAGTATATGAGTTTGCGCAGCGCAGCTTCGTTGTGCACAAACGAGGAAGTGGGATTGAGATAACAAATAA
>CAZGKH010000583.1:0-2708 GCA_964525665.1 uncultured Anaerolineae bacterium
GATAGTAGCCCGAGAAGGCCAGGTCGCCCGCCCCCCCGGCCAGATGGTCGAGGAGGCTTTGGCTGAAGCCCCGCCATCGTATGTGCTCTGCGCCCGTGACCCCGCGCTGGATCTACCCCTGGACGGTGAGCATTCCTACCTGTCCACCGACGGCTGTGGGGTGGAGGTCATTGATCTGGAGACAGGAGAGCGACGGCGCTCGACCAAGCAAGATGTGGCCCAGTCAGCCCTGATGGCCGATCACTTGCCTCAGATCGCTTTCTACTGGCCTATAGCAGCCGCCCAGGATTGTCCCCCGCAAACGCGTTCTTTGCACGAGCTGGAGGCTGCCTGGAACAATACCACCAAGCACGTCCAGACCGAGTGCATCATCACGGCCAGGGAAGCCCATGCCGCCATCGAGATGGCAGCAGCCATCGCCGGTGGGCGCGAGGAACTGAGGAAACGTCCTGCCCTCTCCATCATGCAGTGCACCATCAGCCCTCTGGGGCAAGACGGGGGCAGTCTGGAGGCCGCTCTGGTGGCCGCCGAAGCGGGTCTGCCAGTGGGCTTCATGACCATGACCAGTTGCTGCTCCACCGGCCCGGCCACGCTGGCCGGCAATCTGGTGGTGGGTAACGCCGAAGTGATTGCCGCCTCCGCCCTCATCGAGTTGGCCTACCCCGGCACACCCATATTCTACGCTGCCGCTCAAACGGCCATGGACCTCCGCTCGGGGGCCTACACCGGCGGCGGGCCAGAGGACTACCTCTTTGGGGCAGCTACCAACCAACTGGCCGACTTTTACGAGATTCCCCTCTCCATGGGCGCCTTCGCCACCGGCGCAAAAGAGCCCGACTGGCAAGCGGCGCTGGACAACGCCTTCGCCGGCCTGATGCCCGTCCTCAGCGGCGCGGACATGCTGACCGGGGCTGGCCTCCTCTATGGCTCACGCATCCTATCCTACGAGCAACTGCTAATGGATTGTGAGATCTATGATATCATCCAGGCCACAGCACGAGGCATCGAGGTCAGCGACGAGACCCTGGCTTTGGATGTCATCAAATCCGTGGGAGTGGGCGGACACTATCTGACACAGCAGCACACCCTGAAATACATGAAAGGTCGCTGGGCGCCAAGCCTGGTGGATCGCCGTACCTATAGGGCCTGGGAAAAAGACGGCCGACGCGGGGCGAGGGAGTGGGCACATGAGAAGGCGAAGTGGATCCTGGCTAATCACCGCCCGGAGCCTTTGGAAATTAGGCTGCGGGAAGAGCTATCCAAGATCATTGCCGCTCTAGAAAACCAGGCATAGTAAGGAGTTGAAGTCCATTATGCCTCGGGCTGCAAAGGAGTGTAGTATGGGCAAGTTGCTACCCTTACCAGGACCATAGAGTTCCGAAGGAGCCGCCTGCGCCAACCACACAGGCGGCTTTTTTGCTGTTGCCAAAGAAACGAAAACCTGGTATACTATGTCCAATAACCGAATGAATATCAGGAGCAGCCAGTGATTCTACCATCCGGAGCTTATCAGCAAATTCCACTAAACACATCTGAAGTATCGCAGTCCGATCTGAACATTGAGAATAAGCTCCGAAGCAACCCTTTGGCTTGGAATGGTCAATTCTCGCCTCAATTGATTCAGGTGCTGCTAAAAGCATACGCCAAGCCCGAAATAACCGTATTTGACCCGTTCTTAGGGAGCGGTACAGTTCTTCTGGAAGCCGGCAGGGCCGGGCTTGCAGCTAGTGGCACTGAGATTAATCCCGCAGCTATTGCATTGTCCCAAACCTACAAGTTTATCAATGTTGCTCTTGATCTGCGCCGGCCTCACTTAAACAAAGTTCAACAACTGCTTAACCGTGAATTTCCTGACAACTTGCCACTCTTCCAGAACTCTGAAGGGGTTATGGAAGAATTGGATGCAGAAGCCATCAAGTCGAGGCTTTCAGAGTTACCACCAACAATCGAGGAACGCTTACAATACCAGCTATTAGAAACTCTCGTGGCACTGCTAGACTTCTACACACCAGGTTTGTCAGTTGACAGAGTCTTTACAACCTGGAGTAAACTCTCTCGACTTGTGATTGAATTACCGTATTCCCAGGAGGTAGTCGAAGTTTACCACGCAGATGCCCGCAAAACCCCCCTGCCTAGTTCGACGATTGACCTTGTTATCACTTCTCCCCCATACATCAATGTTTTCAATTATCACCAACGATATCGTGCTTCTATGGAAGCTCTGAATTGGAACTTGCTAAAAGTAGCAAGGTCTGAAATCGGCTCCAACAGGAAGCATCGAGCGAATAGATTCTTGACGGTTATCCAATATTGCCTTGATTTATCCCAAACCTTTTACGAAATGGCAAGAGTGTGTCGCCCGAAGTCCAGACTGATTTTCATTGTTGGTAGAGAGTCAACAGTCAAAGGTACCAAGTTTTTCAACGGTGAGATTGTCGCTGAAATTGCTCATAGAGTCTTGGGCTTTGATTTGATCCTTAGACAAGAAAGAGTATTTCTAAATCGCTTTGGGCAGAGTATCTTCGAGGATATCTTACACTTCTCGCCACCAACGGGCGAGCTGGGTAGCGAGTTTTTAGCAGATGCTAGAGGAGTAGCAGGAGACGTGCTAGAAGCAACCTATCTGGCGGCCCCTGACAATGCTAAAGAATACATAAAGTCGGCCATAGAAGGAATAGAAGTAGTTAAACCTTCCCCCATATTCAACC
>CAZGKH010000584.1:0-2692 GCA_964525665.1 uncultured Anaerolineae bacterium
CAGCGCGTCTCCAAGGAGATTCGCAATTGCATCATCTGTGGCCTGACCCGGGCCAACCCAAAGGATATTGACGTGGCGGCCGAAGCGTTGCAGGGGGCAGCGCGACCACGCATCCACACCGGCTTGGGCGTGTCCGACGTCCACATCAAGTACAAGCTGCGCACCACGCGCGAGAAGGCGCTGGAGCAAGGCGTGGAGGCGGTCAAGTACGCCAAGCGCTTCGTCGAGGACGTGCAGTACTATACTGAAGATGCCGGCCGGGCCAACCCGGAATATCTCTACCGCGTGCTGGAGGCGGTGATTGAGGCCGGTGCAACCGTGGTCAACATCCCCGACACCACTGGCTACACCACCCCCCAGGAGTGGGGCACGCTGATCCGGGGCATCACCGAGAACGTCCCCAATATCCACCAGGCTACCATCTCCGTGCACTGCCACAACGATCTGGGGATGGCCACGGCCAACTCGCTGGTGGGCGTTGTCAACGGTGCTCGCCAGGTAGAATGTACCATCAACGGCATCGGTGAACGTGCTGGCAACACTTCGCTGGAGGAAGTGGTGATGGCCCTGCAAACTCGCCGTGACGTGTTTGGCATGACGAGCAGCATCAACACCCGTATGCTCTATCCCGCCAGCCGGCTGGTGAGCAATCTGACCAGCATCGTGGTGCAGCCCAACAAGGCCATCGTGGGGGCCAACGCTTTCGCCCACTCGTCTGGCATCCACCAGGACGGCGTGCTCAAGGAACGCACCACCTACGAGATCATCAACCCTCGCGATGTCGGCGTGCCCGACTCGGACATCATCCTCTCTGCCCGCTCAGGGCGACACGGTCTGCGCCACCGCCTGGAGCAACTAGGGTACAACCTGGACGACGAGGCCCAGTTCGAGAAAGTGTATAGTCGCTTCCTGGAGGTGGCCGACAAGAAAAAGACGGTGGATACCCGCGACCTGGAAGCCATCGTCGCCGACGAGGTTCAGGTGTTCTTCGAGGAGACCTATCATCTAGAACAGATCCAGGTCACTTGCGGCGACCACAGCATCCCCACCGCCACCGTGCGAATCCGCGGGCCAAACGACCAGGTCTTCTGCGACGCCGACCACGGCACCGGGCCAGTGGACGCTGTCTATCGAGCCATCAACCGCGTTATCGGCGAACCGAACGAGCTCATCGAGTTCTCCATCCAGGCCGTCACAGAAGGCATTGACGCCGTGGGTCGGGTGACCATCCGCATCGAGGCCGACGATCCGGTCAGCGAGAACGGCGTGGAGCGGCGGGTCTTCAGCGGCCGCAGCGCCGACAACGACATCGTAGTGGCCAGCGCCAAAGCCTACATGTTTGCCCTCAATCGGTTGCTGGCTGCTAGGCGTGAGGCGGCGCAACGGGGCAACGAGTAACGAGTCAACGGATAATGAGTCACGAAAGATTGGGTATTGGGTATTGGATATTCAATATCCAATATCCAATACCCAATGTCCAGTACCCAACATCCGGAGGAGCAAAAGCTGTTATGGGCATGACAATGGCTGAGAGAATTCTAGCAGCTCACACGGACGTGGAATTCGTAGAGCCAGGACAGTTCGCCGATGTCAGAGCGGACGTGGTGCTGGCTAACGACATCACCGCCCCCATCGCCATTCGGGAGTTTGAGCGCATCGGCGTGGAGGAAGTCTTCGATCGGGACAAAGTGCTCCTGGTGCCCGATCACTTCACCCCCAACAAGGACATCAAATCGGCTGAGCAAAGCAAAGTGTTGCGCGATTTCGCCCGGCGTCAGAACTTGACCCACTACTTCGAGGTGGGCCGGGTGGGAATCGAGCACGTGCTGCTGCCAGAGCAGGGCCTGGTGCTGCCCGGTGATGTGGTTGTCGGAGCGGACTCCCACACCTGCACCTACGGCGCTCTGGGAGCTTTCGCCACCGGCATGGGGTCTACCGACATAGCCGTGGCCATGGCCACCGGCAAGATCTGGATGAAAGTGCCTGAGACCATCAAGTTCGTCTACCACGGCCAGTTGCCGAAGTGGGTGGGCGGCAAAGACCTCATCCTCCACACCATCGGGCTAATCGGCGTGGACGGCGCTCGCTACCAGGCCCTGGAGTTCAGCGGCGAGGCCGTGGACGATCTCTCTATGGATGGTCGTTTCACCATGTCCAACATGGCCATCGAAGCCGGAGGCAAAGCGGGGCTATTCGCCTTCGATGAGAAAACGCGGGCTTATGTCGAGTCTCGCGCCCGACGGCCCTATACTGCCTACGAAAGCGATGCGGATGCAAGCTATGCTCAGGTGATCGAGATCAATATCTCTGAACTGGAGCCCCAGGTAGCCTTCCCCCACCTACCTAGCAACGCTCGTCCCCTGAGCCAGGTTGGCGAGGTGCCGATCGACCAAGCCGTCATCGGCTCTTGCACCAACGGGCGGCTAGAGGACCTACAGCTTGCTGCCCAAGTGCTGACAGGACAGAAAGTGCACCCCTACGTCCGCTGCATCGTCATCCCCGGCACCCAGGCCATCTACTTAGAGGCTGTGCGCCAAGGCTTGGTCGAGGCCTTCGTTGAGGCGGGGGCGGTGGTGAGCACGCCCACCTGCGGTCCCTGCCTGGGCGGCCACATGGGCGTGCTCGCCGCTGGCGGACGCTGCATATCAACCACCAATCGCAACCTCATACGCCGTGTGAGACACCCCTAATC
>CAZGKH010000585.1:0-2681 GCA_964525665.1 uncultured Anaerolineae bacterium
CCGCTGCCGACCAGGTGTTCGATAAAGCCCTCGTTGCCCACCTCCTCAAAGTAATCCTTGGGGATGATCTGCTGGTGGACGAACATCTGCATGGCCACCGGCCAAGGATCCGACAGGTGGAGGCGCACTGTGTAATCATCCACGATTTCGACACTTTCCAGCGGTGAGATCAGGCCTTTGCGCGGAGAGGTGTGGGGCTCGGGGTAGTCAATGCCGTTCTCGGAGATGATGCGGTCGAAGGTGAACTTCACGTCTTCGGCCGTCAGGTCTTCGCCGTTGTGGAAGGTGACGCCCTTTTTGAGCACGAATTCCCAGGTGGTGTCGTCAACCAGCGCGGCCGACTCGGCCAGTTCCAGAACCACCCGGCCGTCGGTGGTGCGGGTCACCAAGCCGTCAAACATATTGCGGATGATGGTCTCGGAGGTACGATCGCGGTGATCGGCCGGGTCCAGCGACTCGAAGTCACCGGACAGGCCAATGACCAGCGTGCCGCCTTTCTGCGGCCCCACGACCGGCGTGGCCGTCACTACCACCTCTACAACTTCCACGACTGGCTTCTCGACCACTACCTCCTTTTCGACCACCACAGTCTCCACGACCGGCTTCTCAACCACTACCTCCTTTTCGATCACCTCTGGGGTCGGCGCGGCACAGGCCGAGAGGGTTATGGCGGCGATGGCCACCAAAGCTAAGAAAGTTCTCCATCTGTTGTTAGCAAACATCTTTTTCCTCCTTTTCGTGTTTTGAAACTAACGCGAGAATCCGATGTTTTTGTGCGATAGGCATCCCTCCTTTCCTCACCCCAATTCCCTCTCATACCCGTCTTTTCCGCTCGGTGGTTACTCCTCCAGAAGCTTACTTTTCCTGGCAGCATCCACTTTGCGCAGTGCCGCGAGCGTTTGTTGCGGCCTCCGGAAGGAGAGGGCAGCAACAAAGGCATTAATAAGTGAGATGAGTGCGATCGGGGAGCTGCTATGAGCGACGCCGTTGGTGGCCGCCACAAAGACATAGTCCGACAGTTGGGCAAGGGGCGATAATTCGCTATCGGTTATGGCGATCCTCTTGGTCCCTAGCTCCTTGGCCCAGCACATCGCCTCGACGGTCTCGCGAGTGTAGCGCCACAAACCGATGCCTACCAGCAGATCACTTGGTCTCAATGTGCTGAGTTCGAAGGCCAAGGGTGAACCGCCGGTGGTCACGGCCTGGACGGAAAAGCCCATCACTTTGAGTGAATGGGCGAAGAAGAGAGCTGATGGGGCCGAGAGTCCCTCGCCTACCATCAGAATGCCGGTGGCTCGACTGATCTCGGTCACGGCGGCCTCGAAGGTCTCAGCGTCTACTAGCTCCATCGTGCGCTTGATGTTGCTGATGTCGGCAGCGCAAACCCGCGCTAGCAGGTCACTCTCCGGTAAGGGGGATGTCAATCTGACCTCTAACCGCTGGATCCTGGTCGTAAAGCGGGGGAATGTCTGCCGTATAGCTGCTTGCAGGTGGGGGTACCCCTCGTAGCCGAGGGTTTGGCAAAACCGTACCACCGTCGCCGTGCTGACACCCACCTTCTGTGCCACTTCGGCAACGGAGGCAAAGGCTACAGAGTACTCGTTATCCAGAGCAAAACGGGCTACTTCTTTCTGCTTCTTGGTCAATCCAGGGAAGCTAGAGATAATCGTCTCTCGAAAAGTAACCTCGTCAGTCATTGTTTGTCTCTTTGTTCAGAGGGGGACGATCAAGGGATGACTACTGATGTGGCTTCTCGCCTATTGAACAACTCAATTATACCACAGAATCGGGAAAATGCAAGGCGTGTTACATTGAGACAGTCAGTGCAATGATCATTACATGAAGCCGGTCTCCTTCGGCGCCAACGCGCGACAAGACAGGCGTCAACTATGACGATGTTGTCTTCTGTGGTTGCCTCGGTGTAGGGGGAGGGCTACACCTGCCGCCGTGGCCGATACCGGATGGCCTCCGCTAGCTGCCCAGATCCACCAGACCGCGCCGCAGAGCAGTGACCACAGCGTGGGTGCGGTCGTTGGCCTGGAGCTTGGCGATGATGTTGCTGACGTAGTTCTTGACCGTGCCCTCGGTCAGGTGCAGGCGAGCGCCGATCTCCTTGTTCGATAGGCCCTCGACCAGCAGATGAAGCACTTCCTCTTCGCGGGGAGTGAGGGGTTCGATGATGAGCTCGTCCTGCGAATCCAACGCGGGCCGGACCACCGGGCGGGTCGGTATCTGCGCAGCCAATCGCTGAAACTCGTTCAGCACTTTGCGCGCCACGATGGGGTCAATCCGCGACTCTCCCCGCATCACACCCCGGATAGCCTCCAGCAATGTCTCACTGGCCGCATCCTTCAGAAGGTAGCCCTTGGCCCCAGCTTTGATTCCCTCGAAGACCAGATCGTCGGTGTCGTAGGTGGTGAGGATGATCACCTGGGTATTGGGCAGTTCCGCGCAGATGTGGCGCGTGGCCGGGATACCTCCCAGCCGAGGCATCTTCAGGTCCATGAGCACCACATCGGGCCGCAGAGTGCGGGCCAGGGCCACCGCCTCTTTCCCATCGCCGGCCTGACCCACCACCTCAATGCCTGGCGCGTACTTGAGGATGGTCGTCAGCCCCTGGCGGACGATCTCCTGATCATCTACGAGCAGAACCCGGATCGAACTCACTACACGTCACCTTT
>CAZGKH010000586.1:0-2678 GCA_964525665.1 uncultured Anaerolineae bacterium
GAACCTATGTCAAAATGCTTCATTTCAGCGCCTTATTTTTTTGGACACATAACGGCCAAGCTCACCGGTGGCAATGGAGCGCAGCGGAATAGCCATACAGTGCAGCGCCTTGTTAGATGGAGGCGCGTCGGCCAGCCTTTACCTGAGCCCACTCTCTAAGCGACTGCGCAAACCGCTTCGCAAATGGATCATCGTTCTTCTCGATTATATCAGCTAACGTCGCAAACGACACCACCTGCTCGCCGTCACCGTTCGGCTGGATGTAAAGCACCTCGCAGCGCGACACATTCGATGTGATGCGCACAGATTCTGATGCTTCATTCGCACCCCTGAGCGACTTTCGACGCATGATTTCTTCGAGTTTTGTGGAAATCTCCAGCAAACCCATCGCTTCGAGTTTCTTCAAAAGATAGAAATACTTTCGCTTTGCCTTAGTGGCGCGAAAGATCCGGAGAACGCCTTCAAGTAGCGCTGTCATTCCGGCAGCTTGGGATGCCGCTAAGTACTTATCCTGAGATTTCCGCCTTGATGCCCCTTCGGTCTTCAATTCGACCAAGTAAGCAACGTCACCGCCTTTCGAAAGCGCAACGTAATCTATTTTGTACGACTTGTCGATGGGAATGTTGGGGTAGATAGTACCGATTCGTACCGGAAATTCCGGAACAAACAGATCGCTGATTTCGACCTTAGTTTTGAAATGGAGCACTTGTCCCAGGTACAACGAAAAAATGAGGTCGGCACGGCGCTCGAGTTGGTAATTCGGTAAATGGCGCCAATCGTCCATTCTATCAAAAAACTGATCGATGAGATTCATGGTCTTCCTTCATCTAACGATTTATTCAGCGGCTTGGCGTTTTAGCTCCTGAAGCTGATTTTACCCGATCCAGACTTAGATTTTCGCGCTGCTTATCACCTTGGCGTAGCCAAGTCCGCTGCAATTTGGGTTAGATGGCGTTTTTATCATTCAGCATTATTAATGCTTTTCTTGTAATTCTTGAATAATATTGCTCCCATCACTGGAAGTATTGCATTCAATCCCAAACCAACCAATATATGTGGATTTAAGAAAAAGTAGTTGAGAATGCCCACATTAATTAAATGAAGAATCGACCATAATCCTATTGGGATGTTGATTAACAAACTTACGATCATACCTGGATTATAGATTTTCTTCGCCTTGATTGCTAATGCTACATGTGCAATTCCTGCAAAAAATGAGAAATATGGGATCCATAACCCATATTGATAGTTGATGGTTGATAACAGACCAAACGCAGGAAGAACGATCCAAATCAATATAACATTTACAAAAAATATGAAGTTTTCGTCAACCGGTTTATCATATGTTTTGAGATTGAATATTTTTGTATTGAAGTATTTTCCGAACCCGCCTGGGAAAATGTATTCTTCGGTTTGATGAAGCATATACAACGGTGTTTGAAGTAGCAAAATGAACACGATAAAATCAGTTTTTCGAACGAATACAAACAGAAATACAAAAAGGAAGATGGAAAGAATCACTCCAACTTTTGCCCATTCTTTCTTCAGCCATCTATAATATTCCTTTATCGTCATTTCCTTTCTCCAATATCTCAAATTCACTAATTGCAATGATTGATCATTTTTACGCCATCTAACATATACTTATACAGAACTCTTCTGTATAAAAAGCTCCCAGGGATGATAATGCAGAAGCTTTCTGTATAAGCAGCTAGAATTTGCATAAACCAGAAACACTCTGTATAATATCCCCTGGAGGAACTAAATGCAGAAAACTTCAACCTACTCAATCACGTATGGTATTATACCATAAACCTGCTCCCTGTGCAAATACTCGCATTGGTTCATGTAAAATGTTACCGGAGTGGTATAATTAGCTCAAATAATAATGTTACCAGGAGGTAAACATGTCCAACGAAGACAAAATGAACATTGACGAACGACGCAAGTACCTACGGAAGATGAAAAAGCGGTATGCAAAGGCCACCCGAACGGGAAAGGGACGGCTCTTGACCGAGATGGAGGCAGTAACCGAACTGCACCGCAAGAGCCTGCTCCGTCTCATGAACGGAAGCCTGGAGCGCCAGCCTCGCCAGAGGCAACGAGGGCGCACCTATGGATCCGACGTCGAGTACGCCTTAAGCGTCATCGCCGAGAGTTGGGACTACCTCTGCGCTGACCGCCTCACCCCCAACTTGGTTTGGATGGCCAACCATCTGGCTACCCACGACGAATTGCAGGCCTCTCCCCTACTACTGGAGAAGCTGGGTCAGATCAGTATCTCCACCGTGAAGCGCATCCTGGCTCGCACCCCGCGAGACAAACCTCGCCTCCCCCGGGGAGGACCTCGACGCATCAATCGGCTCACCCAGGACATCCCCATGAAACGCATCCCCTGGAATGAACAACAGCCAGGTCACCTCGAAACGGATCTGGTCCACCACTGTGGCCCCAGCGCTTCTGGCGAGTATGTTTGTACCATCCAAACTATCGACGTTGCCACTGGCTGGAGCGAACTCAGAGCAGTGCTAGGGCGTAGCTATCTGGTCATGGAAGATGCATTCCGCTACATCGTGACCCGTCTCCCCTTCCTCATCTTGGAACTCCACCCCGACAACGGCAGCGAGTTCTTCCAACACCACCTGCTCCGCCTCTTCGAGAGTGAGGTCCAAGTTCTT
>CAZGKH010000587.1:0-2677 GCA_964525665.1 uncultured Anaerolineae bacterium
TGGTCTGGGCCGCCTTGAGCACGCCAAAGGTCATCGTCGAGTCTGGCGATCCGGCTTCGTCAGGGATGGGCGCGTCGCGTGTAAGCGAAGCGGCATCGTCGGCGGTGAATTGGATGAACAGGCCGCGTCCGGCGTCGCCTTTGTGGAGTTGGCCGGTGGAGTGCAGGAAGCGCGGCCCGTAGCCCACCGTCGTCGCCAGTCGGTAGCCATCGCGCAGCCGGAGGCGCAGCGCGGCCAGCGCCGCGTCGGTATCGCCCGTCGGCTGGACGTAGGCTTGCAGGGCAATATAGTCGCCCGGCTGTGCCTGTGCCAGGAACTCGTTGAGCGCCTCTGCTGTGAGCGGAGCCGATTCACCAGACGGCAGCACACCTTTCTCCATGTACTCAGCCACCATCTTGCGGGCCAGCACCTTGGCTGCCTCAACGTTGGGCTGGTCGAAGGGATTGATGCCCAGCCGCTGACCGGCCACGGCGGTGGCCATCTCCCACAAGAAGAACTGCCCGCCCAGGTCGTAGCGATCGTGCAGGTTCAGACGGACCACTGGATGCCCGGCCATCTCCAGAGCGGCCACTGCTGCATCGTGGCTGCCGTCGCCATCCAGTCGCAGGTGGACGAAGAGGCGGTCATTGCCGTAGACTTCCGGTGGACCCAGCGGCTCTCCAACCACCGGCAGAATCCCCCTGCCCTCTTTGCCGGTGCTCTCGGCGATGAGCTGCTCCACCCAATCGCCGAAGCTGGCGATGGCGGGCGAGACGGCGAAGGTCACCTTGTCCCGTCCGGCTTTGGCCAGTTCGCCCAGGATGGCCCCCAGCCGGGCCGCCGGATTGTCCTCCATCGTGACGCACGGCTCGCTGCCGCAGGTGGCCGCCAGCGCGCGGTCCAGCAGGAGTCCCACGTCCACCCCGACCAGCGCTGCCGGCACCAGCCCAAAGTAGGAGAGAGCCGAGTAACGACCGCCGATGTTGGGGTCGTTGAGGAAGATGGCCCGGAAGTCGTAGCGCGCGGCCAGGTCGGCCAATCTGCTGCCGGGATCGGTGATGGCAACGAAGTGTTCCCCGGCTTGCTCATCGCCCACTGCATTGGCCACTTGGTTGTAGAAGAACTTGAAGAAGGAAAGGGTCTCCACCGTGCCGCCGGACTTGGTGGCGACTATGAAGAGAGTGCGGGAGAGATCGAGTCGCTCGGCGTGGGCCAGCACCGCGCCGGGGTCAGTACTGTCGAGTACGGCCAGGTCCAGGTAATCCTCTTTCAAGCCAAAAGTCTTGCGAAAGACTTCAGGGGCCAGGCTCGAGCCGCCCATTCCCAGGAGCAGGGCGTGGGTGTAGCCGGCGACGCGCGCGGCTTCGGCCAGCCCCTCCAGGCGGGGTAGGTTCTCCATCATCACCTCGGCGGTGTGCAGCCAGCCCAGACGGTTGGTGATCTCCGCAGGCTCCGTCTTCCAGACAGTGTGGTCGTGGGCCCAGATGCGGGCCATGATTCGGTTCTCCTCCATCTCGGCCAGGGCATCGTCCACCGCGGCCTGGTACGAGCCCAGGCTGGCGGTTTGGTGCTGCCATCCGGCCAGAAGTTGCTCCCGTTTCTCGGCGATGCTGGCCATCAGCGCTTCGAAGGATTTGGCGAACTTGGACACACCCTCGTCTTGCAACTGCTGGGTGACGGCGTCCAGGTCCACGCCCACTTCAGCCAAGCGGGCCAGTTGGGCGCGGGCCTCGTCCATATCGGCTTCCAGCGTGGGCGCAATCGTGCCGTGGTCGCGGAAGGCGTTGAGGGTGGCCGGCGGCACAGTGTTGACCGTGTTTGGCCCGATGAGGCCGTCCACATAGAGGGTGTCTGGGTAGGTGGGGTTCTTGGTGCTAGTGCTGGCCCACAGGGGGCGCTGCACTCGCGCGCCTCTGCCCGCCAACCTCTCCCAGCGGGGGCCGCTGAAAATCTGGCGGAAGCGGGCATAGGCGGCTTTGGCGTTGGCGATGGCGATCTTTCCTTGAAGGGATTGGATGTTGGAGATTGGATATTGGAGATTGGATACTGGGGATTTGTCTAGTTGGCGGTCCACCGCTGCATCTACGCGACTGACGAAGAAGGAGGCCACTGAAGCCACCTTGCTCACGTCGCCGCCGTTGGCCGCCAGCTTTTCCAGCCCCGCGATGTAGGCCTCAGCCACAGCTTCGTAGTGGGCCAGGGAGAAGATCAGCGTGACGTTGACATTGATGCCATCGCCGATGAGGGTCTCGATGGCCGGGATGCCGTCGGGGGTGGCCGGCACTTTGATCATCACGTTGGGGCGGCCCAGCGCAGCGAAGAGTCGCCGCGCCTCGGCTATGGTCCCCTCGGTGTCGTAGGCCAGGTTGGGGCTGACCTCCAGGCTGACGTAGCCGTCGGCGCCATCGGTCTCATCGTACACTGGGTGCAGCAAGTCGGCGGCCTGCCGGATGTCATCCAGGGCCAATTCCTCGTAGATTTCCTCTACGGTCTTGCCCTCTTCTACCAGACGATGCAGGGCGTCATCGTAGTCGGTGCTGCCAGCGATGGCTTTTTCGAAAATCGTCGGGTTGGAGGTGACGCCGCGCAAACCCTCGTCAATCAAGGCCTGCAAGTCACCAGAGGTAATGAAAGAGCGGCGGATGTAGTCGAACCAAATCGCTTGGCCCAGATCGGCTAGTTGGTGTAATTTTGTCAT
>CAZGKH010000588.1:0-2667 GCA_964525665.1 uncultured Anaerolineae bacterium
GTATCTGCTTGTTAAAGTGCGGCAAAGTCATGTTATGTCACTGCAAAAGTCGAGTGAAAGATATTGACATATAGCAAAAATACGATTGAGCCAGTCGTCATTCCACCAGTCTCTACATAAGTGTTTTCGTCTAGACGGCACTTTGCGGCTGGATAAGGGGACGCCTTTCGTGTCTGAGAGTCTTATTCTTATTTGAATAATGACTGAGAAATCTTCAAGTAATCTTTGACTCACCCAAAAAGCAGGAGCGAGATAGTAACGGTAACGCTCAGAGCCAGTAGGTTTCCAGTATTTCCTTTCCCCGGAGGCATTCACATAAGTCCTTGTACCACCTGGCCTCGTATATTTCAAGCGATTTCCTTCCATGAGGCCATAAGGGAAGTAATGCGACTTGGAAACCGGACAGTAGAGAAGCCCTCTATCGTGACATTTGACTATTAATGATTTTCGGATAAGCTCCGATACCAAGTTTGAGACCTGGATTCCTTCAATCCATCTTGTCTCGGCACATGAAGCACCACCAGAAAAGGAGAATTCATACCTCTTCTTAATCGAGAATGGTGGTTGATGAAAACAAAGAACTGTTTCAGAGTTAACCCTTCGATGAGCCCATGTGAACCGAAGCTCTTTTGAGTCCTTGAGTTCAAATCCGCGCTTTGACTTTAAGCGGTGAATTGCCCTTGGAATCTCTACTATTTCTAAGCAATTCGAGAACAGCAGCTCCGGCTCCTCGGAAATAACATCCCTATCAAGAAAGGCTCCTGCCGCAATGCTTTTTCCGTTGTAAACAGGCTTCGGACAGTCAATTGACTCAAGCTTCGCAAGTAGTTGTTTCAGTCCCTTAGCCCAATCTTCAAAAGCTATGAACTTGAGTGAGCTTGTAACTCGATCCAACTGAGCTGGTGAAATCACCTCGATTCGCAAGGGAATAAGGAAATCGCTATCTCTTTCTGCCGCAATGGAGAGTGCTAAGGCACGCTGGCGCATTATTTCCGGCTTCGTTAGCGATGCGTGTGAGTACAATGCAAGAATCCTAAATGTCTTCCTTCTGATTGCTTCATCAATGTCGTCCGGGTAAGTCTCTCCTCCAAGAAGGTTGAATTGCTCACACCAGACTCGATATCCTTCTGCAGTCAGTCGCTGGGTTAGCCAACCGGCTAGTATGCTATCCTCCGGGGCATAACTAATGAACAAGTGATCGTGCTCTGATGACATTCGAGTCTCAGATTCAAGGGCAAGGATCTGCGGGGGAAAAATCTGCGGGTGATTTAGCTTCAGATGCGGATATTGCGCATCCAGCAGGACGCGAAGGCGTTCAACGCCATAAAGGCTTAGCTCCCATCCGAATTCATCACTGACAAAGTCAATTGCTTCGTCTCGCTCGCTCGCCGAAAAGACGGCTGTCGTAATGAACACTAACCTGTCGCATACGTGACCATACCTGTGTACTTTCCTAGCATCTTCTGCGAGCTTTACTCGCCAATCTTCACGTACACTGTATGCGAAAATTGTTACCTGACCGGATCTGTCTATGTGAAAGGCATCACGTCCCTTGTCGCTGAAGCCACCAAGAGGTTCTATGGACTCATACCCCTCCAATGCCATTATGTCGTGACACAGCCTTTCGAACCCAAGGTAATCTGTTAGCTCCTCAAGACAATAGACGGTAATGTTCGCACCCATACTGCTAGACACTCCCATTCAGTTGACGTAAAGACCGAATAAAGCCGAAGGCCCCTCCAAACTCCACTTCCTCATATGCCGCCCGCCGAACAGTTACTATGCGGAATAACTTCCGCATAACACGCTTGAAATGTTTGGAGATTTGTGCTAAGATCAAGTACAAAACCCTCGACACCAAACAAACCTATTATACTATATGCAGCCAGGAAACGCAATCGCCCGCGCTTCCCTCATCGCTCTGTAAAAGCGCGGCCAGAGAAAACGGTCAGCCTTCCGTCAGAACACGTTCACACTGACCCACGATGGAGAAGAGGACATGAGCAAACGTCCCAACAAGCTTCTCGATCAAGCGTGTACTGAGCTTGTCGAAGGGTCCGCGAAGTCATCCGCCGGAAACGCTACGCCATTCGGCGCTGCATGAGAAGCATAACCATATCCACCTCAACAGCAATCAACCAGCCGGCGCAGTGTAGAGCAGGCTGCCGGGTAGGTCGGCGACTTCGAAGGTAACGTTTTCATCCTCCAGGGCCTTTCGGCCTCGCTCAGTGGTGACGAGGGTTCCACCTGAGCCGGTTACTACCCCCTGGCTCATGACCACCTTTCCCCCGGCCACGGTCAGGAGAGCCTGGTGTGTCTCCGGGTCGGCCACCACCAGGTCACCGTCGGCGCCAGGACTAAGATGACCTTTTCTCGGCAAGCCCAACATCCGCGCCGGTGTCCAAGAGCACTTCTGAACGAACTCGGACAGGGTCAGGGCGTCGAAGCGAACCAGGCTGAGGCCGTGACTCAACAGGAAATTGCGGGGAATCCCACCCCCATCGGTGCTCAAGGCAGTGACGATGAACCGTCCATCTTGGTCTTTCTCCGTAGCCGTGAGAAAGGCTGTCGAGCGGCGATTGACAGGGAAGGAGACAGTCGTCTGGAAATCAACTTCCTCCAAATGAGCCACACCCGCATCAGGTTCCAGGTAGACGCTTGCTTGAG
>CAZGKH010000589.1:0-2651 GCA_964525665.1 uncultured Anaerolineae bacterium
TACAGAGCGAAGGCCTGGGCATAATGGTAGGTGTCGAAGCTTATTATCTCCGCCGAGGTGGAGAGCAGGATGGACCAGTCGGTGTTGCCGCAGCAATGGGTACCTTTGAGTCCTGTCAGGCCAGCGAAAACCTCCTCCAGGAGAGTGATCACCTGCTCTCTGTTCAGCGAGATGTAGGCCGAGCCAAAGGCGCTCATGTAGGGCTCGTCAATGAAGATTATGGTAGTCGGCGCTATCTTGCGCAGTTCCTGCTCCTGCCAGGCGGCCTTGAGGCGGAGGTGCTTGGCCAGTGCGTCGGCCAGGATGTCGTCGTAGAGCACCGGGCGGCGATCCTGGTCAACCACCGTGAGTCCCCAACTGATGGGCCCCGTCACCTGGCCCTTAATGGCCAATGGCTGATGGCCGATGGCTGATAGCTTCTGGGGGAATGCCGCCAGGCCAGCCGCATAGTCAACGCCGAGCGCGCCGTAGCTCAGATCATTTTCCAGGTAGGCCAGGTAAAGACGCTCCAGGTCGGGGTCCAGGTCTCGACTCCGGTCCACGTAGATTCGTCCGTCCTCCAGTACTACGCCGGGGAAGCCCTCACTGAATTGAACGTACATGTTCTCCAAGAAGGCGCGCTTGGGGAGCTGTGGCCAGGTGGGTATGTGGGGAAAGTCCTCCAATATCAGCTCACATGCAGCTTGCGGTTCGGTGTGGGGGAGGCTACCGAGGTGTAGGGACAGCAACTTGGGCTCAAATCCGCTCATCGCCAACTCCTTGTCCTGAGTAGCCGCAGGCGTATCGAAGGGCTTTCGCTCTTCTCAGGCCTGGCCCGAAGGGGGGATAGACAATCCCCTCCTCAGTCACGATGCCCGTGATGTAGCGGTGGGGGGTTACGTCGAAGGCGGGGTTGTAAACGGAAACCCCCTCTGGAGCGATGCCTACTCCGCCTACGTGAGTCACCTCGGCCGGATCCCGCTCCTCAATGGCGATGTGCTCGCCTGAGGGCAGGGACAGGTCAACGGTCGAGGTGGGAGCGACCGAGTAGAAAGGGGTGCCATTCTCCTGGGCCAGCACGGCCAGCTTGTAGGTACCGATCTTATTGGCCACGTCACCATTGGCAGCCACCCGGTCAGCTCCCACCAGGACGAGATCAACCTGGCCCTTGGTCCTTTGGCCCAAGGACAAAGGGCCCGTTAGCATGAGCTGGCCGGCGGCGTTGTCGGCAATGAGGGTCATGGGGATACCGTAGCGCATCAGCTCCCAGGCCGTCAGGCGCGCCCCCTGCAGCCTGGGCCTGGTCTCGTCTACCCAGACGTGGACGCGCTTTCCCTGCTCGTGGGCGGTGCGGATCACCCCCAAAGCCGTGCCGTAGTCCACTGTGGCCAGGGCGCCGGTGTTGCAGTGGGTCAGGACGTTGTACCCATCTTCGATCAGCTCCGCCCCGTGAGCAGCCATGCGCTTGTTGATCTCCACATCCTCGTCGGCAATGCGCTGGGCCTCGGCCACCAGGGCGTTCACTAGCTGTTTCACCTGGGTATGCTGTAACTGCTCAGCTCGTGTCATTGCGAGGAGCGTTTTTTGCGACGAAGCAATCTCCTCCTTGCGACTCGGGGATTGCTTCGCTTCGCTCGCAATGACAGCCTGAGTAGTTACGGTGTGCTGAGCTTTTCGCGCCACCTCCAGCATGCGCTCCAGAGCCCAGGAGAGGTTAACGGCCGTTGGGCGCGTCTCCAGTAGATCGGCAGCCGCGTTGTCCAGATCGGCCAGCAATTCGGTTCGGGTCTTGGCTCTGCTATTTCGCGCGCACAAAGCCAGGCCGAAGGCCGCCGCCGCTCCGATGGCGGGTGCGCCGCGGATGTACATCTCCTTGATCGCTCGCGCCACCTCCTGATAGCTGGTGAACTCAACGATCACCAACTCTTCGGGCAGCTTGCGCTGGTCAATCATCTTAACCACGCCGTCGTCCCACTCGATGGTTCTCATGGTTGCACATCCTCGCCAGACAACAAAAAATCTCTCTATTGATGAGAGAGAAAGCTAAGATTACCCCTCATCTTCCAGAACGCCAGAGCAGCGCTCTGCCGGAATTGGCACCTTGTTTGGAAGTTGGAGGTTGGAAATTGGAAGTTGGCGAACGGGAACTTTCTACGTATCCAACCTCCAATATCCAATATCTAATCTCCAAACCGGTTGCCGGGGTTTCGCAGGGCCGGTCCCTCCACCCCTCTGGATAAGAGTGTCCAGATTATCAAGTTGTTGGCGCTTATAGTAACACATCTGAGGTGTTTTGTCAAACCAGGGTTTGGTATCAAAAACCCCGCTTCTCGACTGTGCGAAGCGGGGGGTGAACGAAGTTGCTGCTTCACCTCGTTACTCGAACCTAAACCCCTTTTCGGTGAAAAGCTTCAAGCAAACATCTACCACCTCTGGATCATAAAGGACGCCCCTATTATGCGAGATTTCCTCCAGGGCCTTGTCTATACCGCGAGCCGGTCGGTAAGGTCGGAAAGAGGCCATAGCCTCGACGACATCGGCTACAGCCAGGATCCTTGCTTCTAGCATGATCTCCTCACCAGATAGCCCTTGAGGATAACCAGAACCCTCCATCCTTTCGTGATGTTGAAGCACGATTTGGGCCACCGGCCATGGAAAGTCCATCCCCTTCA
>CAZGKH010000590.1:0-2642 GCA_964525665.1 uncultured Anaerolineae bacterium
CATTGGCCTTGGCTAACAAAGCCCTCTCATGGCTGTGTAGTAGTAATGGTGTGTCAGGAGGTGACAGGTTCTGTGTCATTGTCCGGCATAACCTTTTGTACGATGCAAATACACTAGGCGCATCATCGGCTCCTTCATCTTTGTTCGTATTATACCACGACAATGACCTCATGTCAATCATTTGTGCGGTGCGGCACATGTCAAAGCATGTTGCCCCAAAACTGAAATGCACCTTGCGGCACGGACAGTAGCGGCATTGCAGAAAAGAGCCACCTGCATCAATCGCGCAGGTGGCTTTGTTTGGCTGCCCAAGAGCTATCCTATCGGGTTTCACGGGTAGCTCCCCAAGACAATGGGCAAGTAGATCAGGTTAGCTGGCGGCGCGACCTTGAGTTTGAACAGCCAAGAAGCCAGTTTCAGTTCTCCGCCCCCAAGGCTACGAAAGAAGTACTTCCATCCCTGACTGTTACTTCTTCGGTGTATAGCCGTCCGTCTATCCTGGTCTTCAGGACGTAGGAGCCAACAGGTACATCTCCCATCACGAAATTCTCGCCCCATTCCTCGTCAGGGTTCACCTCAGCGCTGGCATAGGTCCAGGTCTCGCGCCACCTACGGTCGGGCGACTCCGCTTCGTGAAAGTTGATGACCGCCTCAGGCACAGGATTGCCTTGAGCATCTAGCAATCGGCCGGCGATTGTCCCGTGGCCGGGCAAGGGCTTCAGCCAGAGCTCTGGGTTGCGGGTGTCGGCGTAGGTGTTGGCTCCCACTCGCACCTCGAAGTGAAGGTGAGGGCCAAGGGCCACCCCTGTCATACCGACCTCGCCCAGCACATCACCCGCGTCCACTCGTTGGCTGACGCGAGTCACTATTCGCGAGAGGTGGCCGTAGAGAACGAAGACGGGCTGCTCGTGGAACGCGCTGTCCAGTTGCACTACCACAAGCTGGCCGTAGAAATCGGGTTTAAGACCATAGACCTCCACTGAATCTGTGCCAGCGACGACGACCATCCCCGAGGCGACAGCCAAAACCGGGGTGCCGCTGGGATTCCCGATGTCCACTCCGTGATGGAGAAAATAGCGGCCGCTGGCCGTGGTGCCGTAGGGGTAGTAGCGGCTGGCCTGGATCTGGCCCTCAGAGCCAATGGGCCGTTCCAGCCAATAGTGGTCTTGGGGAGAATCTGGTGTCTCTGTCGGTGTGGACGTGGGCGTTGAGGTGGGCGTGGGCATCGAAGTGGGACTGGCCGTCGGGCTGGGCGTCGGCGTTGTCGTGAATGTGGGCGTGGGGGTGAATGTGGAAGTAGGGGTAGTGGTACTGGTGGACGTTGGCGTTGATGTTGTGGTTGATGTCGGCGTTGGGGTAAGCGTGGGAGTAGGCGTGAAGGTAGGTGTAGGAGTAGATGTGGGTGTGGACGTGGGAGTGCTGGTGAAAGTCGGCGTCGGTGTGGAAGTTCCCAAAATGGCAGGCCAGGTAGAGAGCCGCCATCCCGAGGCGATGGTTGAGCTGGCCACGGCCAGGGCGATGGCGCCAACTATTAAGACCAAAGGACTCGGTGAATTGTTTTCGGTTTTGAGCAAAGTATTTACCCCTGTTGATCGAGATCAGCGAGACGGTTCTCGAGAATCTGATGGGACGAGAAGCTGCCCAGTTGCAGGTAGAATTCTGCGGCCTCCACCAATGCCTCGTTGGGTATGAGGCCGACGACTTCACTGCCGGACACGGACACACCATGGCGCAGCGCCTCTCGGCGAATCATCTCCACCACGCGGTGAACGGGCGTCCGGCGGTAGTCAGTCAAATTCATCGAAACCTGAGCTTTGCCCTCCACCAAGAGGCCCAGGGCCTTGACGTAGCGCAGTCCTCCGGAGGAGTGGCGCACGGCGCGGGCGATGGCCTTTGCCACCGCCACGTCGTCGGTGCCCAGATAGACGTTGAAGGCGATGAGCGGCGGTCTAGCCCCGATGGCCGTGGCTCCTGCCTTGCCCACGTGCCGAGGGCCGAAGTCAGGCTCCCGTTCGGGCTTGGTGGCGATTTCGGCTTTGATCTCCTCGTACTCACCCCGCCGCACCTCGGCCAGATTCCGTCTATCGGGTCGGGTAGCAGCTTGCTCATAGAGATAGACGGGGATGCCCAGCTCCTGACCCACTCGCTCTCCCAACCGCCGGGCCATGGCCACGCAATCCTCCATGGTCACGCCCTTGATGGGCACGAAGGGCACTACATCGGTCGCTCCCATGCGGGGATGCTCGCCTTGGTGCAGGTTCATGTCAATGAGTTCTGCTGCTTTCTCGATGCCTCGGAAGGAGGCCTCCTCCACAGCCTCCGGCGCCCCGGCGAAGGTCACCACGGTGCGATTGTGGTCGGCGTCGGACTGAACGTCCAGCAAGTGGACGTTGGGCGCAATGGCCATGGCTTCCACAATCTGGTCAATGATCTCTTTCCGCCGCCCCTCGCTGAAGTTAGGCACACACTCAACGATCTCTCTTTTCATGATCTCTCCCTTTCCCACTCTTCCTCGCTTCTGACCATGACCCCTTCTCGCCGCAAGAGAGCTGCGGTCACGCCGTCCCCTTCCACTAGGCGGCCGCTGAAGCTCCCATCGTAGATCTGGCCCACGCCGCAGGAAGGGCTGCGGGCCTTCAGGA
>CAZGKH010000591.1:0-2617 GCA_964525665.1 uncultured Anaerolineae bacterium
ATGAATCCCCTTCGGGGGACTGAAACGTCAAGGGTGAGTTTGCCTTTTTCGGCCTTTCCGCGAATAATTTGTAGAAAAACCATGAATCCCCTTCGGGGGACTGAAACCGCCCGACCTTGCAGTCCCAACGGCCGACTGAGCCTTTCGTAGAAAAACCATGAATCCCCTTCGGGGGACTGAAACCTCGTCAGCAGCGCTGACCTCGACGGTGTCCTCTCTGGTAGAAAAACAATGAATCCCCTTCGGGGGACTGAAACCGGTACCAGGTTCTCCGGCGGCTCTTTCCCCTCTGCCAGGTAGAAAAACGATGAATCCCCTTCGGGGAGGGTCGGACAGGGTTTAGCTGGTTACGAGGTAGTTACGAAAAAGCGTAACCAGCTTGGGGAGGGACAGCAGTAGACGGTTGAGGTGTTCCGAGGTGGTTACGAACCAATTACGCCCAGCGTAACCGGGGTTACGCTGGGCGAGGGGTGCACAACGCCTGATTACAATTGGATCAGAGCTTCTCTCACTGCATAGCTTGGTTCGGGGAATGGCGTTCAGCCTTCTTTCGCCGTACAAGATGCAAGGCGCGGAGGTTGATCAGGATGTAGATGAGGGTGTTCTGGTTGGCGATGGCCTGGCCGTTCCGCAGTTTGGGGCGCTCGATGCCTAACTCGACAGCCTGGGAGTTGATGCGTTCGGTGGCGGTGCGTTGCTTGTAGACGTTCTTGTAGACTTGGCTGTCGCGGTCGAGCTGGTGGCGAATGCGAGCGCCGACACTGGTGGCCAGCGTAGTGACACAGCCCTTGGGCCAGTTGTTGTGCTGAATAGGGCAGGGTACACCAGTGGGCTTGGGGAAGACCAGGGGGCAGGCATAGCGACCCCGTTGGTGCTCGAAGCGGGTAGAGCGGCAGATGTAGGTGAGTTTGAGGGGCATTGCCAGGCCTGCGTCGCACAGGGGGAGGCCCTGGGGATCGAACTGGCGGCGTTTTCCTCCTCTTTTGGAGAGCGGGACAGCGGCAAAGCCAGCGTCGAGGGGCTGGTCGTGGTGGTGGAAGAGCTCGTAGACGTAGAAGGCGTCGAAGGCAGCGTCAAATGCTCCGTATTTGGGGCGAAACTTCAGACGGTGCTCGGTTTGGGCCATCAGGGGATGGAAGTAGGCGACATCGGGCTGGTCGAAGGGGAGAGTGAGTTCAGCCAGGACAAACTCGCCCCAGCCGGGGGTCTTGGTGGCAACGACTCCAGAAGCGTAGCCCCAGTAGTATTCGCCGATAGAGATGTTGGCTGGGATGGGGTTGTGGCGAGGTGTGGGAGGGGGTTCCTTTGAGGAGGCGCGCTGGTTGCGGCGGCGCTTGCATCCGAGGCGGCAGTCGGGGTCGCCGGAGGGCTGCTTGTCTTTGTCGTAGCGGTTCTGGACGTAGTCCTTGGGGTTGTTCTCTCTGACCCAGGCCAGTATGTGCTTGGTGTCGAGGGAAATGGCGTGGCCAAAGTCGTGCACCTCAGTGCTCAGTTCAGCCTGGATGAGGCGCACCGTCTCGTCGAGCAGGTACTGTGACACAGCGTTGGGAGTTGTGCGCAACATACGGGTGAAATGGCGGGCCGTGGGCAGACTGGCGTCGGCGTCGAAGCCCCAGGGGTAGTTGGAAGAGGGAACGAGGGGGAAGCCTAAAACCCACAGCAAGGCGGGGTGGTCTGCCAGGTACTGGCGCAGATGGGACATATAGACAAGCTGTTGGTCCAGCTTGACCAGGCAGGCGGCTGCGAAGGAAGCGTATGGTACTGCGGGTGAGCCCCAGTCGGTTTCCAGGTCGCGCTCGGGGAAGCGCCTCCAGTCCAGTGGTGACAGCAAATGCAGATAGCGCAGGGCGACGGCAGATTCCCGCACAAAGCGGGGCGGAGGGGGATGCTGGACCAACTGATGCATGCTTATTAGGTTTAGATTGGCGCTGTGCACGCCCAATTGTAGCCCAAGGGAGGGAACCTGACCAGTCTCGGCGCAATCGTAACCAGTTTGTGAGGTGGTTACGATTCCGGGCAGTCCAATTACCGCTATAATACAGGCCGGCGCGTTTCAACCCAAATGATCTTGGCAGGGCGAAGTTGAACATAACGGTGCGATGATTTTTGTCGTCGGTGTGATGCTCTGGTGTGGTATAATGTAGGGGAAATAACTCCGAAGGAGAACATAGCATGACCAAGACAGCTATTCGTATCGAGAACCTCACCCGCGACTTCGAGACGGTGAGAGCGGTGGATAACCTCTCGCTGGAGGTGCCATCCGGTATCATCTTCGGCTTCCTGGGCCCCAACGGCGCGGGCAAGACCACCACCATCAACCTGCTGCTGGGCCTGCTGGAACCCACTGATGGGCGCGCCGAGGTACTGGGCTTCGATACCCGCACTCAGCCAGACGAGGTTCGCACCCGCAGCGGCGCCCTCCTCGAACACTCCGGCGTCTACGAGCAACTGACCGCCGAGGATAACCTGGAGTTCCACGGTCGGATCTGGCGGATGCCGGCGGTCGAGCGACAGGCTCGTATCAAAGAACTGCTCACCCATACGGGGGTGTGGGAGCGACGGAAGGAGCGGGTGGGGACGTGGAGCAAAGGGATGAAGCAGAAACTGGCCCTGGCCA
>CAZGKH010000592.1:0-2603 GCA_964525665.1 uncultured Anaerolineae bacterium
CTAGTATTGTGCTCATAACTTGTTGCTCTTGCCCTCACCCTCCCCCAGCCCCTCCCTCTCCCAAACCCAGGAGAGGGAGGAGGGAAGGTCAATGTCATGCAGTGCTCTCGTTCTCCCACAGACGGCGATAGAAGCAGCTCTGTTGCCCGGTATGACAGGCGGGGCCGCGCGGCTCGACACGGAGCAGCAAGGTGTCGCCGTCGCAATCGTAGCGTATTTCCACGATACGCTGGGTGTTGCCCGAGGTGGCTCCCTTGTGCCACAACTCCGACCGGCTGCGACTCCAGAAATGGGCCTCGCCCGTAGAGACACACCTTTCCAGGGCCTCCTGGTTCATGTAGGCCAGCATCAGCACCTGACCCGTCCTCGCATCCTGGACGATGGCCGGCGCCAGGCCCCGGTCGTCCCATTTGATCTCAGCTTTCAATTCCACTGGCCACTTCCCATCGTTACAATCTAACTGGCACACCACGCGCCGCCAGATATGCTTTAACTTGGGCTATGGTCAACTGCTTGTAGTGGAAGAGGGAAGCAGCCAAAGCGGCATCGGCCTTGCCGACGGTGAGGGCCTGCTGGAAGTGCTCCAACTTGCCCGCCCCGCCTGAGGCGATGACGGGGATAGACACAGCCTCGGCTATGGCTCGAGTCAACTCGATATCGTAGCCTGCTTGAGTGCCGTCGCAGTCCATGCTGGTGAGTAAAATCTCCCCCGCCCCTCGCTCATCCACCTCTCTAGCCCATTCCACCGCATCAAGCCTCATCGGCGTGCGCCCACCATGAATGTAGACTTCCCACTTTTGAGCTTTGAGCTTTGAGCTTTGAACTTTGAGCTTCGTCACTCGCTTGGCATCAATGGCTACCACGATGCACTGACTGCCGAAGTGTTTCGCCCCTTGGGTGATCAGCGTCGGATTCTTGACCGCAGCGGTGTTGATCGAGATTTTGTCGGCTCCGGCCATCAGGATGGCTCTAATGTCCTCAATGGTGCGGATGCCCCCGCCAACGGTGAAGGGAATGAAGACGGTATCAGCCACGCGGCGCACCATCTCGATGGTGATATCGCGCCGCTCATTGGAGGCGGTGATGTCCAGGAAGATCAACTCGTCGGCTCGCTCGGCATCGTAGACCTGGGCCTGCTCGACTGGGTCCCCTGCGTCCCGCAGGTTGACGAAATTGATCCCCTTTACCACCCGCCCGTCCTTGACATCCAAACAAGGAATAATCCTCTTAGCCAGCATCTCCACCTCGCTCCTCATGATTTGTTGATTCGCCGATTTGCTGATTCGCTGATTTGCCGATCTGTATCGCCTCCCGCAAATCCAGCGCTCCACTGTACAGCGCCTGGCCGATGATGACGCCCTCCACACCGCTGGCCTCGGCCTCCTTGAGACGACGCACATCATCCAACGAGGAAACACCTCCTGAGGCGATCACCTTCAAGCCTGTGCGCTGAGCCAACTCCCTAGTAGCTTCGACATTGACCCCGCTGAGCATTCCATCGCGGGCGATGTCGGTGTAGACGACGCGCTCCACGCCCAGTCCCTTTACTCGAAGAGCCAGATCGGTGGCAGCCAGCGGCGAGACTTCCTGCCAACCGTGGGTAGCTACTTTTCCCTTTCGAGCATCAATGCCTACCACGATTCTCTCCGCTCCAAAGTACTGGACCGCCTCGGCCACCAGGCTCGGCTCTTTCACCGCTACCGTTCCCAAGATGACCCGCGCCAGGCCCAACTCCAACGCCCCCTCAATGTCGGCCATGGTGCGCAGGCCGCCGCCAAACTGGATTTGGATGTTGGAGGTTAGAGGTTGGAACTCCGAACTTGCTATCTCCTTGACCACCCGTAGATTCGATGACGCTTGGCCAAAGGCGCCATCAAGGTTAACCACATGGAGCCACTCGGCGCCCTGGGAGACCCAGTGCTCGGCCATGGCTACGGGATCGTCGGAGAAGACGGTTTCCGCTTCAAGGCGACCCTGCCGCAGGCGGACGCACTTTCCTCGACGCAGATCAACGGCTGGAAAGACGATCATGGCTGCTCGTCACCCTCAATCCGATGGGCGAAGGTCTACGACCGAGCCCCTTCCGCCTCGGTCGGGAGACCTTCGGCGATCTTGGTTGCGCCACATCCCCAACCAACGCCGTGAAGTTGTGCAGAATCCTTAACCCCACCGCTTGGCTCTTCTCAGGATGGAACTGGATGCCAAAGACGTTGCCCTGGCCGATGATGGAGGCATAGTCAATTTCATAGTCGGTGGTAGCCAGGACGATTTCGGGATCAGCGGGAGCGACGTAGTGAGAATGAACGAAGTACGCGTAGCTGCCATCGGCCACACCTTCCAGGAGAGGACTGGCCTGCCGGATGTGAATCTGGTTCCAACCGATTTGGGGCACCTTGAGACCGACCTCAAAACGCTTGACCTTACCGCCAAAGATGCCCAGCCCCCCGTGCTGGCCCATCTCATCGCTCTCCTCGAAAAGGAGCTGCAAACCCAGGCAGATGCCCAGGAAGGGGCGGCCTCGGGCTATGACCTGACAGATAACGTCGGTCAGCCCTGCTCGCTCCAGATTGGCCATCGCCTGGCCGAAGGCCCCCACGCCGGGC
>CAZGKH010000593.1:0-2590 GCA_964525665.1 uncultured Anaerolineae bacterium
CCTCGTCGTACTTGCGGGTGCGGACCTGGATGGGCATGGGCACGGCGTGGCCCATCAGGAGAACCTGCTCGCGAGTGTCCAGGCTGGCCAGCGCACTCCGCAGGGTGCTACGGTCGGCCACGCCGGTCAGCACGGCATCAATGTCGCGCTCCTCGGTCAGCTTCCCAGAGACGCGGGTGCCCAGTTGGCTCATCACCTCGGGATCAATGCCGCTGGGCCGCTGGTCAATGACCATGAGCGTGACGTTATACTTGCGCATCTCGCGGGCGATCTGGCCAAAGATGGTCTGCCTGGCCACTGTGGGATTGAGGAACTTGTGGGCCTCCTCAATGGTGATCATCAAGGGGCGGGGCGCGTCGCTGGGCTTCTTGGTCTCCTCGTAGCGCTCGACTTTCCGCTGGTAGAGGCGGCGGATGCGACGGGTGACGACGTTGGCCACCAGCATATAGTCCAGGGCGTTGCTGTAGCGTCCGAACTGGAGGATGATGTGCTTGCCCTTATCCAGCGCGGCCACCATATCGTCAATGATATTGAAGTGAGCCTTCTCGACTACGTATCCCCGTCGCTTGATGGCCCTGAGCTTGCGCTGCAGGGCGGTCGTGGCCTCGGAGTGAGCGCCGCTGGCCTGGCAAAACGCCTGAATCCCGTCGGGTGACATCCCCAGCAATTCTTGCAGCCAGTTCTCTCTGTAGACGTCGTTAAGAAGCCCCGCCGTGGCCGCCGTGGTGGGGCGGAGGTCCAGCTCGCCAGCCAGCAACATCACGTCCTCGGCCTCTATCTGATTGAGGCCGATCTGGAGGGTCACGTCCACATTTTGGCGAGCGGCGGCCTTCTCGTCCAGCGAGTACACCAGCACCTTGCTGCCAAAGAGATAGCGCAGCCCCTTGACCCACACCCCATCTTCCGACTGCTTGTCAAAGGCGTACTCACTGTGCATGTCGAAGATGAGATTAACGGCCGCCTCCGACTTTATGATGCCAGAGAGGATGATGCGGGCCAGGAAGCTCTTGCCCGTGCCCGTCTGGCCGAAGATGCCGTTGGAGCGCTCCACCAGGCGGTCGAGCTTGATGCAGATGGGGATGTCCATGGTCAGCGGCGTGCCCAGGGCGAAATTCCGCTTGCCCTCCTCGCCGAAGACGGTGGCGAAGTCCATAGCATCGGCCTGGCACAGCTCAGCGAAGTGCATGGGGATGGTGCGCACCGGCTGCGGCGGCGACAACTCGTCGAGGAAGGTGAGCTCGTCTCCCTTCTCCAGCATGAGCCTGGGCCTGACCTCAACCGTGGCATAGGTGTTAATGCCTGAGAGGGCCTGGGTGATGAAGGGCGAGGCATCCCGTGGCGGATTCGCCAGCAGCGCGGGGTCAGTGGCCCGCAGTTGCAGGTCCGAGATCATGCTGAAGTAGCGGTTGTGCTTCCCTTCCACGATCACGAAATCGCCGATGCGTAAGTCCTCGGTCGAACAGCCCGCATCCAGCCGCACCGTCAACCCCGCGTTGAACGCGCCGTCGGTTACTACGCCTAGTCGTTTGCGTTTCATGTTCACTCTCCCCTTTGCTCTGCCTTTAGCCAATCAGGGACAAAGAGCCATTGGCGGTTGACCGTGTGTTCTGCTACGTTTTTGGGAGGAAATATGCGTCGCTTTTGCAGGCTCCGCGCGCCGAAGTTGAGCAGTAACCCTACTGGGCAGCCTGTCACAGCCAGATAGGCAATGACCTGAGCAATGTGGCTATTGTCGAGGCCGCTCAATGCCTTGATCTCCACTACGACCGTTCCCTCGACGATGAAATCAGGGATGTAGTAGCCCACCAGCACATCGCCGTTCTTGCTATCGTAGACCTCGATGTTCTTCTGAGCTACATATGCGAGGCTGCTTTCAGTGAGGTGGACTTCGAGGTCGCGCTGATACGTATCCTCACGATAGCCCGGTCCTCGTTTGCGATGAACCGCCATGCCGCAGCCAATGATCTTGTAGGTTGTTTCGTCATAGGGCGTTTTGATGAGCCTGCCAGTCATGTGCTTTTCCTCAAAGAGTGTAGTAGTGAAGTTGCTGTCAACGGATGCTGTCAACGGATTCTCAGAGCGGATTGAACGGATTCACCTTCGACATCTCCCATTCCGTTCAATCCGTTCCCCGAATCCGCTGACAGCACGCCTCCTACCATCGCCGTGGCGCCTGGCTGGCCTTGATCTCCAGCGCCCAGTCGGTCTCGTCGTTGAGGATTTTGCGGCCTAGCTCGCCCCCGTAGGCGGTGAGTTCGGGGATGTTGCTGACGTCGTCCATGGGGATGGCCCTGTCGAAGTCCACCTGGAAGCGGCGGAAGTCCAATTGCTCGAAGAAGGTGCGCACCAGGTGCACTTGCTGGTCGTCGGCCGTCTGGAGAAAGGCGCCCAGCACCGGCCCAATCCAATTCCAGGCCCACCAGCGGTTGGCCTCGCCGGGCTGGAGCGTGTGCGGCTCGCGGCCCGTGCCCAGGCTGATGAGGGTCGTCTCGGCCGGGTCCCAGTCCAGGCAGAAGCGCGCCTCGTAGGCAGCCAGGTAGCAGGGGTTGCCGTACGAGCCCACGCCGCCGTCCACGTACCGCCCCTCGAC
>CAZGKH010000594.1:0-2590 GCA_964525665.1 uncultured Anaerolineae bacterium
TCTAGTTTCTAGTACTTGGATCAAACTCATTCTAAATCTCAAGTTTATTTCAAAACCATCACCTCCTTACGAGATGAATCGCCGTGGGGCTGACTCTTACGCCACTACCATTCACATACTGCGACATTTGTCTGTCATAGGTAGAACGGGCTCCTATGCACAATAGCACTAACATCCTTACGCTGCATCGCTTTGAGAGAATAACCGGGTAATGGGACGGTGGTCTGGTAAAGCGACACTACATCATGAATGATGTAGTTTGGGCAGTAAGCAGCCTGTTTGGCGATACGAACTGGCACAAACTACAACTTTCAAGTTGTAGTATTGCAATAAGAACTACCCTACATACCTTCTTTACCATTCCCGATCACGTTGTCATTTGGTGTGCGAATTCTGGAGAGTGTTTCCTTCTGTGATCAGTATAGCATGGAAGTATCAAAAAAGTCTCAAATCAGTTGTCAAATGGCCTCTTTCACTCCAAATTCAGCCGCGTTGCCCCGTCTATCCCGACGTTTTCGAGGGAAAAAAGAAGAAGCCCGTCTTCTCGAAGAAAACGGGCTTCTAGGCTGTTCTTCGTGCACGAATTCTGGGATGATGCCCTTGCAGGGCTACGTTGTCGTGGCCGACGTGGGATACTTCGCCGCCGACGCTTCTGCCCCTATGCACCCTTCGCCCATTCTCTCACCAACTCCCGATGAGCGGGCACATTCTCCAGGAACGAGCGCCGCATCTCCTCATCTGTGGTATTGCCTGCGTGCTCATGCAACAGGTCGTACGCCGTGGTCAGGATCTCCTGGGCACGCGGGTGCTGGTTGGCCTTCAGAACCCGATAGCAGGTCAGGTATACCCGGAAGGGCTCGATTGCACCTTCTAGGGTGTTGGTCTCCAGGTAACTCAAGATTTCCTCAACGTGCACCTGGGCCTGGGATAGATCACCTTGGGCCAGGGAAACCCGCGCCAGGCCAGCCAGGGACTCCATACCCAGGCTGATATGACCCATCTCCTGCCACAGATCCTGGGCAGTCCCATAGGTAGTGGCAGCTTCCTCCAGATGCCCCAACCCCGCCAGGCTATGGCCCATGACGATCAGGGCCATGCCCTCCTCGAACCGGGCACCCATGTCCTGGACGATATGCAGCGCCTGCTGGCTGTGCTTCCGGGCCGCTTCATCGTCTCCCAAGCGATGGAGCAGTAGGGCCAGGAACACCAGTGCGAGGCTCTCGAGCTCCTGGCTGCCGATCTTGCGGCACAGGGTCAGACCTTGCTCCAAGTAGCCCCGTGCTCCGGCGAAGTCCCCTGTCCTCAGGGAAACCGCACCCAGATCAATAAGCGCCCAGCCCTCGCCCCGTCTATCGCCGATTTCGCGGCACTGGGCCAAGGCTTGCGCGTAGTAGGCCTGGGCTCCAGCGTAGTCACCTGAAATCGAGGAGACCTCAGCCAGGTTGGCCAGCGAGACGACCTCGCCTGACCTGTCGCCGATTTCGCGCCTGAGGGCCAGAGCTTGCTCCAGGTAGCGCCGTGCCCCGGCATAGTCGCCTGCTCTGTTACAATAGAACCCAAGGGCATTGAGCACGGTGCCCTCACCACGTCTGTCGCCGACCTCACGGCAGAGAGGCAAGGTTTGCTCGCAGTAGTCCCGCGCCCTGGCGTAGTGTCCTTGCCACGCGGCAACATAGGTGAGAGCGTGGAGGCTGTCCGCCTCGACACGGCGCAGCCCGGCTGCTTGCGCCAGCCGCAGCGCTTCCTCTAGTTGCAGTTTGGCCGCCGTGTAGTCCCCCTGCCGCATGAGCGCCATCCCCCAGCGCACGTACCCGACCGCTTCGCTCTCCACCACGCCGGCCTGCTGCGCCAGGGCAACCGCCTGCTGCGCCGCTGCGACAGCCTCCGGATAGTCACCGGTCACGGAGGCATAGTTGGCTTGGTGCACGGCCACCTCGGCCCGCCGCTCGTCACTGTCCAATGCTTCGGCCAATTGACCCAGTGCCGCCAGGTCCCGCTCCTGCGCTTCCCGCTCGCCCTGCAGATCGTACACCTTTTCGCGGGTCAACAGAAAGGCATAACGCTCGGCGTGATCCGTCCTCGGCGTCAGTTCCAGGGCACGGCTCAGATAGGCCACGGCCTCCGCATTGGCAAACGCAGCCACGGCCTGTTCCCCTGCCTGGAGCAGATACATGATTGCCTTCTTAGTCAGCGTCTTGTCCAATTGCTGTCCTTGTTCGAAGTGGAAGGCCAGCTCGCCAGCCAATGCCTCCGCTTCTGGGCCGTAGAGGGTCTCCATCGCCGCCCCCACCCGCGCGTGCACGTGTTGCCGGCGTCGGCGGGGCATCCCGGCGTAGATTGCCTCCTGGATCTTGTGGTGGGTGAAGGCGTAGTCGCGGCCCATGGCCCCGGCTCCCTCGTCTATCAGTCGCCAGCGCAGCAGATCGTCCAATGCTCCCAGTGTCGCCTCCTCACCCCAGCTCCA
The DNA here is from genome assembly GCA_964525665.1 of uncultured Anaerolineae bacterium. Lineage (GTDB taxonomy): Bacteria > Chloroflexota > Anaerolineae > VGOG01 > VGOG01 > CAYMKL01. The sequence goes on from CAZGKH010000594.1 coordinate 2,465, forward strand.
CACGGCGTTGAGCAGATCGAAGTCGAACTCGCGACCAAGCACAGCCGCCAAGTGCACCGCCTCCTGCGCTTCTTCACTCAGCCGGTGAACTCGTGCCTGGATGGCCTCGCTCAGGCCGGCGGGCAG
>CAZGKH010000595.1:0-2588 GCA_964525665.1 uncultured Anaerolineae bacterium
TCGAGACTGGGCGGCTTGGCGCTCTTCGTGGCCTTCGTGGCCGCGGCAGTGCTGGCCCAGTTCCTGCCGATTGAGAGGCAGGATCCCAAGGAGCTGACCAGGCTGGTGGGGCTGCTCCTGGGAGGCACGTTCATTTTCCTGGTCGGAATCTACGACGACAAGCGCGAGCTCCGTTCAGCTCCCCAAATCATGGCCCAGTTCATAGCCGCCCTCATCGCCATCCAATTCCTCATCTTCATCGAATACGTCAACAACCCCTTCACCAATCAGCAGACACAGCCCTTTCCCTGGCCCTTTGTGGTGGCCTTCACCCTCTTCTGGCTCATGGGCATGATGAACACCGTCAATTGGCTGGACGGCCTGGACGGGCTAGCAGCAGGCGTGGCGGCCATCCTCTCAGCCGTGCTGGCCTTCCACATGTACCGTGAGGGCCAGCATAGCGTGGCCCTCTTACCCCTGGCCCTTTTGGGTGCAACTTTGGGCTTCCTGCCTTACAACTTCCGCCCCGCCAAGGTATTCATGGGTAGCTCCGGTTCCTTCTTCCTGGGCTTCGTCGTTGGAGCCCTGGGCATCATGGCCGGGGCCAAGATGGCCACCGTGCTCCTGGTAATGGGCATCCCCATTCTGGACGTAGCGTGGCGCATCTTCGACAGATTCCGCCTGGGTCGCTCCCCCCTAGTGGGGGACAGGGGGCACCTCCACTTTCGTCTCTTGGACCTGGGCCTATCCCAGCGCCAAATCGTTCTCCTCTATTATCTCTTCTGCTCTTCCTTCGGTGTCCTCGCTCTGCTCATCTCATCCCGCCTCTACAAATTCCTGGTCCTGCTGGTACTGGGGGCAATGACATTGCTCGTCTTGCTCTGGATCTCTCGCAGGAAATGAGTAACGAGGTAACGAGCAACGAGGCAACGAGGGCCTTGTTGCCTCGTTACCTCGTTGCCTCGCTGAGTGTAATACCTCGGCCGTCACGCCGTCAACGATCATTTTCGCGCTCAAAGGCATCGCCGTTGGCGCTCACTCGAGATGCTACGCGGCCGGGCCAGCACTGAGCCATCGGCCAGAGCTAGCCACATCGTATGACCGACCACGTTGTCCAGATAAGCCCAAGTGACGGGTTGCCTGCTGCCACGGGGGCATTCGCTCAGCAGCGAGGCCCTGCCAAAGCCGACTGGGACAGAGCGGCGCGGCCGTTTTGTCTCACTTTGTCATTTCGATCTTCTGAATGAAGTACTCGCCTGAGCTAACCATACCGCTCCGTGAACACTTTACGTGACCCAATACGCGGTATGGACAAATCCTCCGTTCTGTGTTAGAATACCATCAAACAAGAGTATCGCGTGTTGCGTATTCCGTCATCTCCACGCAATACGCACCACGCATCACGGAGTAGCAAAGATGCTCAATTATAAGAAACTCTCCATGTTGTTAGTTGCGGTCACCATCCTCACTGGCTGCCAGGGCCTCTTTGGCCGCCCCATCGAAGAAGAAGCTCCCACCCCTACCCCCATCCCCACACCCATCGTCCCCGACAAGCCAACCTACGTCGTCCAGCGGGACAAAATCACCAAGCAACTGGAGTTCACGGGCCGGATCTCGCCGGTGGAGGAGACGGCCCTCTACTTCAAGACCAGCGGCTACGTCAAGCGGGTGCTCGTCGGGCGGGGCGACCAGGTTCGGGCCGGCGACCTGCTGGCCGAGCTGGAGATTGACGACCTGCTCAAGCAGATGGCTCAGGCCGAGGTCACTCTCGACACGGCGCAACTGCGGCTGAACGAGGCGAAAAAGAGCCTGGAACGCCAGATCGCCCAGGCGAAACTGGACCTGGCCGCCGCCGAGGCCCAGTTGACCCAGGCCCAGGACGCCAACGCCGACGTGGTCGCCCAGGCGAAACTGGACCTGGCCGCTGCTCAGGGCCAGTTGACCCAGGCCCAGGACGCCAACGCCGACGCCGTTGCCCAGGCGGAATGGACGCTCCAGATTGCCCAGATCAACCTGGAGGAAGCCGAGAAGGCGAACGAGCGGCAGTTGGCCAAGGCGCAGCAGACGCTGGAAGTGGCCCAGATTCGCCTGGCCCAACTGCAGGAGGAGTCGGACCCGGTTGAAATCGAACTGCTCCGCTTGAGCTGGGAGCGGGCAAAAAACAGCCTGTGGAATGTCCAGTTGGAACGGGACGCGGTGAAGGGCCGTCCAGAGACTCCTGGATACCTCCGAACACAGGCGGACATAGCTGTGAACAACGCCGAGATCGCCGTCCGCGAAGCCGAACTCCGCTATCAGCAGGCCCTCCAGCCGACAGTGACCGAGGACGACGTCAGGCTGCAGCAGATCGAAGTCGAAGGGGCCAAAGCAACCCTGGAACAGTTGCAGGAGGGCGTGGACCCTTTGCTAACCCTCCAGGCACAGCACGCACAGCAGGAACTGGACTCGCTGAAAAAGGACGTAGACCCCTTGCTGACCATTCAGGTACAGCGCGCTCAGCAGAAACTGGATCAACTGAGAAAAGAGAGCGTGGATCCTTTGCTGACCATCCAGGTGCAGCGAGCGCAGCAGCAACTGGACTGGCTGAAAGAGGGCGTTGACCCGGTGCT
>CAZGKH010000596.1:0-1181 GCA_964525665.1 uncultured Anaerolineae bacterium
ATGGAAACCGCGAACGTATCTTCTCCTGTATAGCTTGACTCCGCTATGCGGAACCAAAAGGTCAGGGTGGCGGTCATTACGGTACCGCTGGGCACGGTGAACGCCTGCCTGATGTACGCTTCCTCTCGCTCTGAGAACCAGCCTCCAAACCAGACCCAGTGATCGCCGCTATGCGATTGGGGGATACCGTCATAGCTGCACTGGCCATCACAGATCAGGTTCGGCAGGTTGGTTGATCCCTGCTCCCACTCTGAATTGTCTGCACCCAGCTCGAATCCACCTTCGCGCACGAGATCGAGGCGTGGGTATTGGCTGAAAACCGCAAACTCACCCAGATAGGTGGTGGTGAAGGTCAAGCGGTTGTGCCCGGTGTCTCGCTCGACGACAGACAATCCCTCACTGGTCCACGTCTGTTCTTGGCGATCCCAACGGCGCGCCTCCAACATGCTTTCATCCAACTCTGCCGTTGCCTGGTCTGTGTATTGCAGATGGACGGTGATCGGGATGGTGAAGCTGAAGTCCATCAGTGGGTTGCCATCCTGATGGGCGTTCAAGGTGAACACCATCTCGGTGGCGTGCCATGCCGCCGGCGGTGGCTGGATCAGATCGTTGTTGTCGGTGTAGACCAGGACGATGGGTTCACTGACAGCGCCGGAGGAGACCTGGACCGTGGCGACAAAGGGTGGATCCGTCTGGGCACTGGTAAACGTCTTGGTCACAGGCGCATCCGGCGTTAGCGTGGCCACGAGCTCGCAACTGGCATCGCCAGTGAACACCAGATTGGAGTACTTGGTCTCATTGTCTTCTATGTCAATGGGCATCACGCGGTAGAAATAGCACCCCTCGGTCACGCCATCGCTCAGCACGCTGCTGGTCTCAAAGCTGGTCTTCACCTGGGTACCCACCAGCTCGGATGGGGTCGTGGTGGCGCCGCCGTAGACTCGATACGACGCCACGTGGGTAGCACCATTCCAGCTATAATGCAGGTTTGTCTCTGGTTCGGTCGTCGAGACCACCAACGTGGGAGGCTCGAAAGGATGGCCTTCCCAGGTGTAGCGGAAGGCGCGGTAGCTCGACTCGTTATTGACGAAGTACATCTCGAAGGCCTTCGTACCATCGGGTTGCACTTCCGTCACCACAGGCAGGATCGGGCCACGTCCCACTCCGCCCCAGTCAATCAC
>CAZGKH010000596.1:1281-2579 GCA_964525665.1 uncultured Anaerolineae bacterium
CAGGAACAGGTAGCCATCCCCCGTGTTGTTGGCCGGTACGGTGATGGTGATGGGAGGGAACGTGTCGGGCACCGTGAAATATGGGTGCTCCGCCTGGCTGATTTCCAGTGTTTGAGTGCTCTCGTCCGCAAGTGTATACTCGACATTTGGTTCATATACCTTGCTGTATTGGGTGACTGTGTCCAGAGGCTTGGGCGAAACAGTGAAAGTGTAAGTCAATCCTTCGAGCGCGTCCCCCGCCTCAGTCCTGATGCCGGATGCCACGGTAACTGTAACGGTCTCAGAGGGCGTGAACGGCGCATCGGGCTGGAAGATAGTGGTCAGTTGATCATCGGCCAGGAGGACGCTGCCAGTGTGTAGCCCACTTTCACCGCCCTCTACAGTGAACAACCCGTCGTGAAGGCTGCTTTCGTCAATGGAATCACCCTGACGCACGGCGATTGTGGTGTAAGCCGAAACCAGCTCAGCGTTTGGGCGGGGCGAAACGTACTCAAACGGCCCTTGATGAGCATAAAGCTGGTGCGTCCAGAAGACCGATTGCATGAATACGATGAGGAGAATGCCGATTTTCTTCAAGTGTTTCTCCAGTTGTAGAGCTCGATGGAAGCAACGATATCTCCAACCCGGTTCGTCACTCCGACACGACCCGCACCAGCCGCAGGTTGTCCAGGTACAAGGTGCGGGGTCCCACGCGCCAGAGGTTTGCCTGTCCCTGGTAGTCCTCCTGTTCGGTGATGGTTTCCGGGGCGATTTCGAGCCAGGCAATGCCGGTTAAGTCAACGCCGCTGGCGGCGATGGCATCCATGGGAATGACCACGTGGCGAGACTGGTTCGGCAGCAGGGAGATCGTGCCCCCGGTCTGAGGGTATTCCGCTTCCGCCGCATCCATTACCAGCACATCCACGTTGGTGTAGTAGTCACTCTCGTTGTAAACGTCAAACTCCAGAGCAGTGTAGCTGCTCCAGTCAGCAGTCGAGAAGGTGCCCACGCCGGCTGCAGGCCAGTCGCCGGCCTGGGCCAGGGTCAGGTCATCGTTGAAGGCCACTTTGAGAGCGTAATCACCATCGGTGACGTGGCTGGTCGCCCGCTCAGAGGAGATGATGTTGACCAGGTCCCAGTTGTCATCTATCTCGGCGTCCGTCTCGAAAGAGTAGAGGAGCAGGGACTGTTCAGCAACGCGGGTGAGGGCAACGTCCTGCGTGACCTGTCCGCCAGCCGAGACAACGACCGTGCGGTTCGTCGCCTGGTAGCGGGGCGCCGAGAAGCTCAGACCTACGTCCGAGGCCAGTGAGAGGGTC
>CAZGKH010000597.1:0-2568 GCA_964525665.1 uncultured Anaerolineae bacterium
CGCGCCCAGCTCCTTACGCGCTATGGCCAGCGATTGCTTCCATGACTCTTTCATGATGCATCACCTCCTTGCGCTGCGTTCGCCGCGGTGGTCAGCTCGTTGAACACGGTTTCGAGGGTGCGGACGTCGCGACGCAGCTCTCGCAGGGGCCAGTTTTTCTTTTGGGCCAACTCGTAGATGGCCGAGCGAAGGTCTACCCCTTCGGCACCTCGCACCCGGTACTCCTGTCCGTCGGGCGTGGGATATGCCTTGGCGTTCTTGACCCCAGCGAGAGCCTTCAGGTCATGGGTGGCGTTAGGCGGGCCTTTAGCCAGCACCAGAATGGCATCGGTCGTGGCTGCCAGGTCTGCCAGGCGGGCATCGGCCTTGACTTCGCCGTTCAGCAGAATGATCACCCGGTTGCAGGTCGCTTCCACCTCAGAGAGGATGTGAGTAGAAAGGAGAACGGTGCTGTGGCTAGCCAGCCGTCGGATCAAGCGCCGCACCTCGACGATCTGAGTGGGGTCCAGGCTGGCGGTAGGCTCGTCCAGGATCAGCAGCTTGGGCTGATGCAAAATGGCCTGGGCCAGCCCAACCCGCTGGCGATAGCCCTTGCTGAGTTGGCCGATGGGGCGGGTGAGGTGGTCGGTCAGGGCCGTGGCGCGGACGGCTTCGGAGAGGCGCACCGGCTGGTCTTCAGCCGGAATCTGGCGCAGGTCGGCCATCATCTTGAGATAAGCCTGCACCGACAGCTCAGGGTAAAGGGGCGCGTTCTCCGGCAGATAGCCGATGCGCTTCTGCACCTCCAGGGTGTCAGTCAGCACGTCCAGGCCGTCCACCGTCGCCTGCCCCTCGTCGGGCTGCAGGAAGCCGGTCAGCACCCGCATCATCGTCGTCTTGCCAGCGCCATTGGGGCCCAGCAGTCCGATGATCTCTCCGCTCTCGACCTGAAACGAGACCTCTCTGAGCGCCTGGGTCGAGCCATACGATTTGCTTACGTCGGTAACTTCAATCATATTGCTTCTACCTCCGGAAACTCGATATAAAAAGTCGCTTGGCAGCGACGGGGAAAATTATACACCCACTTCCGAAATCATGCAAGCGGTGATGCGTGGCGGATTTCAATTGAGAACGCATTAGCTTTTGATAGTATATCACGCTTTTGTCAGAAAAACGTTAGAAGAACGTTAGAGTTTTGTTAGAATTGGTTTGGGCTCTCGCCCAATCCTCGTCCCGGCGGGCCGATAACCCAGCAGCTTTGAGCTTTTGTTCCCAGTGATCCCGATCCTTCGACACGCTACCCCTCTATCTATCTAACGCTGGCGGCGCTGGTAGCGGTTCCGGCGAAGAAGTATTCACGGTGCTGTGTAAGGCCATGGGTTACCGGCACTGTCGCCTGGTGGCTGAGTTCCAGACGCTGGCCCGCAATAGCTCCGGCCTCCTACCCGATCCTGGCCGTGCCTGGCGCCTGAACTGGCTGACCAACTAAAAACGGTGGTGTCCAGATAGACATCTGCCGTTTTTGTTTCCGCCCGCCGACGCGAGAAGAACATCCCTTCGGGACTGAGATTTAGCCCGTAGGGCTTCGCTCTCTCAGCCTGGGGGCTTCGTCGCGAGCTCAGCCGAGCGGTTCAGCCCCAGGCTTGCCATTGTATCAAAGATGTGCTAGAATCGGCTAGTACAACGCAAAGCCGGGATCTGGCGATCCCTGGCGAGCGAGTCAACGAGGAAGTGAGTTTGGCCGAGAAATTGGGCAGGACGATCTTGAAATCGGCTTGGAAGGCCCTCCTGATTTGTTTACTGGGATTGTTGGCCGTTCAACCGCTACTGCAACCCGCTATGACGTGCAGCGACGACGGGGGGCATTATCTCGTTCGCTTCGTGGAGCTCGATCATTGCCTGCGACAAGGCGATCCCTGGCCCCGTTGGACCCCCGATCTGGTCTATGGCTATGGCTACCCTCTGTTCAATTTCTTCCCTCCCTTGTCCTTCTATCCAGCCGAGTTCTTTCACCTGCTGGGTCTCAGCTTCGCCCAGGCCTGGAACGCTGCCCTCGCGCTCTATATCCTGCTCGCTGGGATGACCATGTACCTCTTGGTCAAAGATGTCTTCGGCGAGACGGCGGCTTGGGTGGCGGCGGCGGCCTACATGTACGCCCCTTATCAATTGTACAATGCTTTGAACCGGGGCAATCTCGGAGAATCCCTGGCCTTACCTCTGCTGCCCTTAATTCTCTGGGCTTTTCGTCGCCTCGTCATCAAGGGCAAAATCGGTTATCTGGTTTTGAGCGCACTGTTTTACGCCGCCTTGATCCTTACCCACAACGTCATCAGCCTTGTCTTCACCCCCTTTCTCCTCCTCTACGTTGGCGGTTTGTGGTTGCTGAATATTCGTTCGCCGAAGATCGGGGAGGTTTCCCGCGACCGAGGCATAGGGGGCTCGGTCGGGAGACCTTCGCCCAACCTGCGACCTTCGCCCAACCTGCGACCTTCGCCCAACCTGCGACCTTCGCCCAACCTGCGACCTTCGCCCAGCCTGCGACCTTCGCCCAGCCTGCGACCTTCGCCCAACCTGAGAATACCGAGATCA
>CAZGKH010000598.1:0-2567 GCA_964525665.1 uncultured Anaerolineae bacterium
TCTGCTCCCTTTTTGCATTATCAGCGTCGTTTGCCCGACTGCTCCAGCGCCCGTCTCAGGCGCGTCAATCGGCCCAAGATGGGCCTCTGAGCGAGGTTGTCTCCGGGCTCGAGAACTCAAAACTCGAAACCCGGAACTCGACTTAGCGCTCCACCACCACCGCCCGGATCATGTAATCGCTGACCTGTTGCTCCCAGTATGCGCCGTCCACCTCGAAGCTGCGGCCATCGGCGGAGGTAGTGTCAATCCCCAGCGTGGGACGATAGTCCTCCAGGTGCAAGAAGCCCACGTAGAAATCGCCGCTCACGGTGATGTTGTAGGCCGAGAGGTCCACGTCGTTCCACTCGTCCTGGCTGGTGTTGGCCGTGAAAGGGGCGATCAGGTCGGTGTGATTCTCATCCCACACGTGCACCTCGATGGGCCGGGGATCCAGGAAGTAGTACCTGGCCCGCCTCAACTGGGCCTGGCCCGCTGGCGGGGTGAAGCGCACGGCGAAACCTTTGCCTGTTTCCCAGGAGGTGTTGGTATCCATGGCGCCGTCGTCGTAGGCCAACTCGGTCTCGGGAGCGTAGGCCTTCAGGACGAGGGGCAGGTAGACCCTGAAGACTCCGGCCTCGACTAGGGTGGCTACCCTGCTGAACACAGGGTTGACCTTGGCAGGAGCGGTGATCCAGGCGGTGTTGGTGATGACGGCGCCAATGGATACGTCGGGGAGCACTTGTACACTCATTTGCACCGCGCCCGCAGCCTGCGGGGCGACGGTGCCCAGGTACCAGAAGACCCTTGGACCTTGGCGGACGCAGTTGAGGCCGCCGCTACAGCCGATGTAGGTCATGTTCTCCGGGATGCGGTCGCCGATGCGCACCTCTTGCACCTCCCACACGTTGGTGTTGGTGTAGTGCATGGTGTAGGTGATGGACTCGCCGGGGGTGACCACGTGGGCGCTGGCGGTCTTCTGCAAGACCAGTCCTTTGCCCAGCGTCAGGTAGACCTTGCCAGCATTGGTCCCATTCTCATCGTTGCGCGGTGCACCCACCAGGAAGTCGGAGAAGCCGTCGCCGTTGACGTCGCCGCCGCCAGCCAGGCCGGTGCCGGCCTGGTCGTCCTCTGCTTCGCCGTCGAAGGCCCAGATGTCTATCGCGGTATCGGCGTCGGCCAGATCGGTGTCCACATGCCAGCCGCTGGGCCGGCCCGATACCAGGTAGGCCCGACCGCTGTCGGTGAGAACCTCGGTGGCGTCGAAGCCGTAGGCACCGATGAGGAAGTCGTCGTAGCCATCGCGGTTCACGTCTCCAGCGCCGGAGAGGGCGTTGCCGACGTAATCCTCGGTATGGGCACCCCGGAAGGAGGCGTCAGCGTTGGCCAGGTCGAAGCCCTGGCCCCAATCAGTGGCCGTTCGGCCCAAGATGAGGTAGACCTTCCCACTGCTAGGGCCACCGTCGTCGTTCATATAGGAGCTGATAAGGAAATCATCCAGGCCATCGCTGTTGACGTCTCCTACTCCAGCTACGGCGTAGCCAACCCAATCCTGAGTGAGCTCGCCCAGGAAGGCAGCGTCGGCGTTGGCCAGGTCGAAGCCCTGGCCCCAATCCGCGGCCGCCCGGCCCAGGAAGAGGTAGGCCTTGCCAGCGTCGGTGCCGCCCTCGTCGTTGAAGTGGGCTCCGATCAGGAAATCGTCGTAACCGTCGCCGTTCACGTCTCCGGCATTGGCCAAGGCGTCGCCGGCCCGATCGTATTCAGCTTCACCGATGAAGGAAGCATCGGAGTTTGCCAGGCTCGTGCTCTGCCCCCAGCCGGCATCCTGGCGGCCTAGGAAGAGATGGACCTTGCCGGCATTGGTGCCACCCTCGTCGTTTTGATGGGCGCCGACGACGAAGTCGTCGTAGCCGTCGCCGTTCACGTCGCCGGCACCAGCCAGGGTGTAGCTGGCGTAGTCCTCAGCAGCCTCTCCAACGAAGGCAGCATCGGCGTTGGCCAGCTCGAAACTCTGGCCCCAGTTGGCTTCCGGCCGCCCCAAGACTAGGTATGCCTTTCCTGCCCGGTCACCCGCTTCGTCGTTGGTCCAGGCACCGATGAGGAAGTCGTCGTAGCCGTCGCCATTCACGTCCCCAGCACCTGCCACGTCGCGACCTGCATTGTCATAGGTCGTTTCCCCGACGAACGAGGCATCAGCGTTCTCCAGGCTCACGTTCTGCCCCCAAGCGGCATCCTGGCGGCCCAGGAAGAGATAGACCTTGCCGGCATCGGTGGCGTGGTCGTTGTTGAGGTAGGCGCCGATGAGGAGGTCGTCGTAGCCGTCGCCGTTCACGTCCCCCACTACGGCCACGCGGTCCCCGGCATTGTCAAGGCTGTTCTCGCCCAGAAAAGTGGCGTCGGCGTAGTCGGCCAGGGGCAGCACCCAGGCCGTCAGGAACAGCAAGGCGGCGAATAGCGCACCGCCCAACAAGAAGAGGCGTACTCTTCGGTCAACATACCATTTTTTGGTGCTCACGGTTTCCCTCCTTAAAATTATTCGGGTCAACATGGATTCGAGGGGTAAGACCTCCGAGGTTTTGCCGCACGCCAGT
>CAZGKH010000599.1:0-2547 GCA_964525665.1 uncultured Anaerolineae bacterium
CACTGGTGTATCCAGCTCTGGTGTGGCGACCAGCCGCGGGCGGACCCGTGCGGCGGGATTGACCGTGTCCAGAACCTCGGCTCGTAGATCGGCTCGCAGTTCCCGATAACCGCCGTACCCCAGTTTCTGGGCCAGTCGCACCGCCGTCGACTCGTGTACGCCCACCCGGCCTGCCAGCTCGGCGGCCGTGAGGGTGGCCGCTGCGGCGGTGTTGGAAAGTATCTCCTTGATCAGCCGCTCATCAGCCGGGGAGAGATCACCAGCATGTTGCTCGACGATCGTCTTTAACCTCATACTTGCATTATACCACAGGTTTTCTTGCGACGCAAATTCAGCTTGTCAGAAGCTCTGGTACTTGTCCGTCGCCGATATTCTTGCGATCTCCTGGCGGATTTCGCGTACGTCGCCGTCATCTAAGGGCTTAAGACCATCGTAGAAACCTGTCTCCCTGTGGGGCAAATGCAGGGCATCGCCATATTTCTGGATCCTGGCTGATTTGGCTCGGCCATAGAGGTGAAGGTGTAGATATGGCCCTTGCGGTCTGAACACGCCCCAATTGCCGTTGTCCTGATAGTTGATTCTGCCCACGTCAATGCCTCGCCTGTTCAGGGCAACCGCCATGGCCTCGCCGACGATCATGGACAGTTTCATCAGTTCTTTGGCCAGCTCCGGAGACAGGCAGGTTCGATCCCTGACCATGACTTTGGGCACAATAATGAGGTGGCCGCCATCAAACCGGTCAACGTGAGGCTTGTCATGAGCCAACACCGTGAAATTACCCGTTTCGTAAATGAGTACCTTCATCGTTTCTCCTCCTCAATACCCGACCTTCAACTCTCGTATCGGTCAAAAGATGTCCAAGAGCTCACCGAGTTCCTGGATCACCAGGTCGGGCTTGGGCAGCGAATCGTCTTTAGCTTCTTTGCGTGCGCGGGGATTGTCTATGATGATGGCCATAGCAAAACCGGCCTGTCTAGGCCCCAGCACGTCGCGCGAGATCTGATCACCCACGTAAACCGATTTGGCTGGACTAACGTCCAGCCGGCGGGTCGCTTCCCAGAATATGGCCGGGTCCGGCTTGCGCCGGCCAAAGATGCAAGACAGGATCACCGTATCGAAATACTCGGCCAGGCCGTATTCCTCCAGGCCGCGGGGGGCAGAGCGGGCGCTGGTCGTATTGCTGATCAAGCCCAAGCGGTAACCCCGTCTGGCCAATTCGGCTACCACCAGCCGCGCGTCGGGGCGCACCGTCCGGCAGCCCTGGGTACGACGCCACAAATCGGTCAACTGCTCCACCAGAGGTTTGATCTGCTCAGGTGGCCGCTCCGGCAGCATCCAGCGTGTCCATATTTCCTGCTCAGAGGCTTCGATCAGGGTCTCCTGCGCCCACTGGCGATAAGCCTGGTATCGCTCCGCCAGCAACGGGTAGAACTCTTCTGGTGACCGCTTTTCGTTCAGCAGAGTCATTAGCTGCTCCATCGCCTGCCAGCGCAGCTCTTCGTCCGCCACGCGAGTCCTCAGAGTAGTTCCCATGTCAAAGAAGATAGCCTCGATGTCCTCGGTCATTTCCCCTCTCCCTGCCAGTACTATAAGCGGAGTGCAGGCGCGAGCCTGCGCAAGCGGACTTGCGTCCGCACTCCTGTCTCAAAGGGGTAATTGGGAATCATACCCCTCTCCTCGCCCATCTGATGTCCTGAAAATGAAGAGCAATCCGCTCCCTCCTCTCGAACAGCGTGACTGTGTCGTGACCCGCTCGTTGGAGAGCCGTCACTCCCTCACCCAGATATTCTCCCACTCTCTCAAGCTGGTGGGCATCTGATCCCAGGGTGATGATCGGCTCAATGCCGTGCGCCTGGGCTTCGGAGATGTGTGTAGAGAGCAGTTGATGAGAGGGATAGATTTCCGCCACGGGGCGCCTTAGCCCGCTGGGATTCACTTCGATGCCCACCTCCGCTTCCAGAAGGCTCTGGATGAAAGCTTCGGTAGGAGCCCGATAGCGGTCGAAAGGCACAGGCGGGTGGAATTTTCCCGCGTACTTCTTGATCAGGTCAGGGTGAGCCATGGCGTCGAACAGGCCACTTCGGACAGCCTTGGCCATCACCCCGAAGTAGTCGTGATAGATGGACTCTGCTTCTTGATGATCGAACAGGACTGATGCATTGCGGGTCGGGCCGAAGAACACGCCGTTCAGGTGATGGACTGCACCCAGGATGAAATCGAAACGACGACCGATGAGACCCTCGTAGCGCTGGATCGTGGTCGCGATGTCGTCCTCCCGTCCCTCGTAGTAGTCCATCTCCAGGCCCAGCCGGATGCTCAACTCCGGATAACGCTGCTGGCACACCTGGATCTTGGCCCAGTGGTCCACCAACTCCTGCGGCAACATGATGTAGTCGGGTTGGGCTAACATCACGTGGTTGGTGAAGGCGATCTCCCGCAGGCCCAGGGCAACGGCCCGCTGGCAGGCCTCGGCTTCGGTCATATCGGCATCCACCGTCACGGCGGTGTGCAGGTGATAGTCAACCAGCCCTTGCAAACTCATCCTCC
>CAZGKH010000600.1:0-2545 GCA_964525665.1 uncultured Anaerolineae bacterium
GACTGTCGCGCTGATGCGAGAGGCGGTCGAGATATCCCGGGAAACCAGCGTCGGTTTCCTGGGTCCCTGGGTACTGAGTACGCTCGCGCTGGCCTGCGACGACGCCGAAGAATCCCGGCGGGCGCTCGAAGAGGGGGAAGACATCCTCATCTTCGACGCGCACTTCCAGCCCAGGCCGGGTTTCCTGCGGGACATCATCCCCCACTTTCAGAGTCGGCCTCGCCTGGGGCTGGTGCAGGCCCGCTGGGGCCACATCAACGCCGACTACTCGCCCCTCACCAGGGCGCAGGCCCTGGCCCTGGACGGCCACTTCGTGGTCGAACAGACGGCTCGCCAGCGCTCAGGGCTGTTCATGAACTTCAACGGCGCTTCGGGCGTCTGGCGAAAGAGCTGCATTGAGGAAGCCGGGGGCTGGCAGGGCGACACCCTGTCTGAGGATTTGGACCTGAGCTATCGGGCGCAGTTAGGCGGTTGGGAGTTCCTCTATCTACCCGAGGTGGTCTCCCCAGCCGAGATCCCCCCCCAGGTCAACGCCTTCAAGCGCCAGCAGTTCCGCTGGGCCAAAGGCTCCATTCAATGCCTCCTGAAACACTGGCGCACCCTGGTGCAAGCACGCCGTCCAGCCTTCGTCCGCCTGCAGGGGCTGATCCATCTGAGCAACTACCTGATCCACCCCCTGATGGTGCTCCTACTGCTGCTGACCCTGCCCCTGCTGCTGGGGCAAGGCGTGACGCGGCTTCCGCTATTGTATCTCGGCCTGGGCAGTCTGGGGCCGCCGTTGCTTTTCACGCTCTCTCAGTGGGACGTCTATCCCGACTGGCGTCGAAGGCTGGCCTATTTTCCCTTCCTGGTTCTACTGGGCACGGGGATAGCTTTGAACAATGCCCTGGCCGTTGGCGAAGCCCTGACCAGGCGGCCCAACCTTTTCCAACGCACACCCAAGTTCGGCCTTGAAGCACGCACCGACGGTTGGGCCGAGAGCCGCTATGCCTTGCCCGTCAACTGGATGACGCTAGGCGAGGCTTTTTTGAGCATATACTCCCTGATTACCGTGATAGTGGCTCTGGCTCAGGGTAGCTATTATGCCGCGCCTTTCTTGCTCCTGTATTTGGGCGGGTTCGGCTACGTGGCTGTTTTGGGCCTTGGGCTAAGAACGCGGATGAGCAGGATTTACGGATCTCTTCTCAGTCCAAGTCACTCGATCCGTTGATCCTGCCGATCTTCTCAACCAAGAACACGGATTGACCGGATTAACGGATCAGCTGCGCAAATCCGTTAATCCTGCCAATCCTGTTCTAAAAAAGCCCAACCGAAGAATGACCCTCCTCGGTTGGGCTCGTAGCCTGCCAATCGGCCTTTATAGAACTTAAGATTTAAGCGCTCTCGTCTTTTTCAACATCGGCGGCTTTGGGCGACAGCTTAGGAGCCTTGGTGATAGGAGGCTTGAACTCAGCGCCTTCCATGATGATCTCACCACGGATGAAACCTCCTTCATCAACCAGGAAGGATTTAACGGTGACGTCGCCCCAAATGCGACCGGTGGACAGCACCTCCACCCGATTGGCCTTGATGTTGCCTTTGACCGACCCCGACACCGAAACGTTGTAGGCGACGATGTCGGCCATTACTTTGGCCTCCTCACCGATGATGAAATTGCCGCCCGTCTCCACCACTCCCTCGAAGACTCCCTCAACGCGCAGGCCGCCGTCGTTTTGGACGGCGCCTTTGAAATTAGTGGTGGGGCCTATCACTGTCTCCGCCTGGCCCGGCGGGGGAGGCTTGAGTTTGTTTCTCTTTAACACAGGCACTGTTGGTTCCTCCTTGAGGTTAATTTGGACACTGTAAATATACTACGCTTAGAGAGATTTGTCAAAAAAGATGATGATGATGATGAAACTGCTGATAGCCACCCATAACCCCGGCAAGGTCAAGGAGTACCAGGAACTGCTGGCTGGCCTGCCCCTGGAGTTGACTTATCCTGCCCAGGAAGGCCTGGACATCGAAGTGGCCGAAACAGGGGAGAGCTTCGCCGAGAACGCCATACTGAAGGCCGCCGCCTACGCCAGGGCCAGCGGCCTCTTGACCCTGGCCGATGACTCAGGGCTGGAGGTGGATGCCCTCGGCGGCGAGCCAGGGATACGCTCGGCCCGCTACGCCGGAAGAGGGGCCAGCGATGAAGATCGCTATCGGCTGCTGCTGGAGAAGCTGCGGGACGTGCCCTGGGAGGAGCGGACCGCCCGCTTCCGCTGCGTCATCGCGGTGGCTACCCCGGCGGGACAGATTCACACCGCCGAAGGAACCTGTAAGGGAATCATCGCCTTCGAGCCCAGGGGGGAGCACGGCTTCGGCTACGATCCCGTCTTTTATTTGGCGGAATATGGGAAAACCCTGGCCGAGCTGCCACCGGAGACCAAGAACAAGACCAGCCACCGGGCCAGGGCAGCGCAAGGGGTGCGAGAGATACTGGAAGATATGCAGAAGAAGCAGGATTTGGCGTAGCTATGTGTCATTGCGAGCTGCTCCATAGCGCGGTCGCGCCACTCAT
>CAZGKH010000601.1:0-2539 GCA_964525665.1 uncultured Anaerolineae bacterium
AACAAGCCGACTTCACCGTTTACGGAGCCGACAGAGGCGATAGGGCTGGAATCTCTGTGGCCAGCGGCGACGTGAATGGCGATGGTTACGACGAGATCGTTATCGGAGCCAACTTCGCCGGCGGTCCGGACAACAGCCAAAGCAAAGCCGGTGAGGCAAGAGTAGTGATGGGATCTCCAACCATCGGAGGCATTCTAGACTTGGCCTATGGGGATGTTCTGACCATCTGGGGCACCGATGCGGGCGACCAGGCTGGCACGTCGGTGGCCACCGGCGATGTGAATGGTGATGGCTTCGCTGACATCATCGTGGGAGCCGACTCGGCCGATGGTCCCAATGGTGATCGCGAGGAGGCTGGCGAAGCTTACGTGATCTCTCCGCGAATAGCCTATCAATAAGCTACCAGGCCACACCGTGGGCTCAGGACAAACGAAAAGGCCACGAAAGCTGCGCAACTTTCGTGGCCTTCTTTGTTCAATGTACATAAATCGTCAATTTACGATAGAAACAGTATAAATTACCAAGAAACGACCTTATTCTATCGTAAACAATAGTAAATAGAGAGAAAACGCATTATTCGACCACAGGGATACCCTCGTAGATGGCCGTGACATCGCCGGGGCCAGCCCCCTGTTGGACCACCACGGCTGATGGCATGACCCCGGTCAAGCCGCCACCACTTACAACCCGCACCCTGCCCGCGCCGACGAAACCAGAAAACAGGCTGCCTATATTGGCCAGGTCAATGATCTTCAGGTGTCCGGGCGGAAGCCAAAAGCTGGAAAGCCTGGTAATCACGTTCCCTGTTGAACCGGTGATCTCTACCGCCAGCGTTAGCCCATTATGATCAGAGTTGTTGCGGATGGCGATCAGGGACGTCACGCCCTGGTACCCTTTGGCCAGGGAGGGGAGTGCAATGTCCGTCACCGCTTCCTTCTCGTGCTTGGCATAGGCGTTGTAACTACCCCCCTGCCCTGTGGCGGAATGTTTCAGGTCAACCACGGCAAAGATAGGTTCACTGCTGGAACGAATCACGGCTGCCCCCACGTAGTCTAACCCCAGATCAAAGATGGCTGGCAAGTGAAAGGTGGCGGAGCTATTGGCACAGACCCAGTCACCGAGGGAAAAAATATGGCCGCCGCTGTTGTCCATGAATTCCACCGTGACGAAGGTGGATCGGGATCGCCGAGTCAGGTTTTGCACCTGGATGCCCACGTCCCAGCCGCTCCATTCCCGATAGATGAAATCGGCATAGAAGACCGTGTCTTCAGAACCCTGATAGGGCCGCGCCCG
Source organism: uncultured Anaerolineae bacterium (assembly GCA_964525665.1). Lineage (GTDB taxonomy): Bacteria > Chloroflexota > Anaerolineae > VGOG01 > VGOG01 > CAYMKL01. The sequence goes on from CAZGKH010000601.1 coordinate 1,294, forward strand.
GGAGGTAAGCAACATGCCCTGCCCCGTCGAAAGGGGCTCGAAGCTGGTCTGATCTATGACGATGCCCAGGGGTTGGCTGGCGGTGATATAGGCTGAACCTAGCCAGGCGTCGTCGCCGCCCAACTCTGATACGCGGGGCACCCTCACTCGCACAGCCTCGCCTGGGGCCAGTTGCTCGATGTGCTGGGCGTAGCTCAGCCCGCAGTTCTCCTGCTCCCGATAATAGATCCAGATGGAGACACAGTAGCGGCCGGAGTTCTGGATAGTCATCTCGGTATCCAGGTCGTGGTAGCCTTTCATCAAATACGGCGCGAAATAGCCGTAGGGAGGCCCCGTCCCTTCCATTGTCTCGTCTATCCCGACGTAGATGCTGGAGACAGTGGCGCCAAACTCGTCCGGGCCGACCCGGTTGACTGTCGCCGCCAAAGGCTGGCCGCCGCCCTCGTAGACCTGCCTCCAGGCATTCCAGTCCGCCGTGCCGGTGAGATCAGCGTCGCTGCAGGCATCTTGGAACTCACTGGCGTCAACCGAGTAGATGATGGCCGAGTGGGCATCACTCGGAATCTGGCTGCGCAGAGTCCAGACACCATTGGCGGGGATGCTCATGCAGGCGTGGCCCATGGGTCCGGGATCGTTGGAGGGACACAGCCCCGAATAGGCTCCCCAGAAGAACGCCACCGCCCCGGTCGTCTCATCACCCACGTTCTGCACCTGGATCCGAGTGCTCCAGCCATCTTTCTTGTCAATGCGGGGGATCTGCACTCTTCTCTTGGGTTCAGCAGCCGATGTGGGAATGGTCGTCGTAAAGGGCACAAGTCCCATGACCAATGCCAGCGCCAGGATAAGACCTAGCTTTTTCATCGCAGCGCACCTCTCGCCCCTCCCTACCCAAACAGATTATCCAACACCATCATCACCACAAAGCCGATCATTACTCCCCAGGTGCCCTCCCGCTCAAAGCCCTTGCGGTGGGTCTCAGGGATAATCTCATCGCTTACCACGAAGAGCATCGCGCCGGCGGCGAAGGCCAGTCCCAGGGGCAGCAGCGGACGGGCTATCTGCACGGCCACCACACCGAATATGCCAGCGATGGGTTCGGCCAGGCCGGAGAGCAACGCATACCCCAGGGCCTTGGCCTTGCTGTATTTCTCTCGCAACAGGGGCAACGCCACCGCCAATCCCTCGGGCATGTTTTGCAGGCCGATGGCGATAGCCAGGGAAGTGGCCGTGGGGATGTCGCCGCCGC
>CAZGKH010000602.1:0-2530 GCA_964525665.1 uncultured Anaerolineae bacterium
GAGTGCAGCGCGTTAAGAGGAGTGGCGAAACTCGTCTTCGATAGCGTAGACTAAGATCACTAAGCAGACCTATTGACCCCGCTCCCAGATACGAAGCCCATATCGGCTCAGATAGACAGGTATGTTCTTGTACAATGGATTGTCCGCTTCAATCTCGCGGACCAGAGTGCGCTTCACAGAGGAGCGAGCATTACACAGAATGGTGACGGAGCCGCCCTCGCCGCCCGCGCCGTTCACTTTCCAACCCAAGGCGTCGTGAGCCTGGGCGATCTCGATGACGCGCTGGGCGTTTCTGCTGACCAGATCAGGATGAAGACGGCTTTGTGCGTTGGTGTTGGCGATCATGGCCTGGCCAAGGCCGGCAAAATCGCCAGCATAGACCGCATCCCGCGACGGTTCTGCCGTCGCCCGCAAATCGTTCAGTCGGCGGCAATTCGGGCCTGCATCCTCCAATTCCTGGATCACCTTCTCATGTACTGCCGATGACTTGTGGGATTTCCCCAGATAGATGAGGAGCAACCGCCGTTCCAACTCCCACCAGATTGCATTGGGAACCTGAAGCTGCGACACCGCCGCATACGGATAGCTGAACATCTCAATGTAATTGATACCGCCGTAAGCTGAACACAGTTGATCCTGAATACCACATTGCTGTCCCAGCAGGTCTACTTCGACGGACTGCGCTTTGTACGCCACCTCATGCGGCGTGAGCCGTCCCGGCGTGAGCCCGTCCAGGGCCCCAATCAGAGCCACCGTCACCGCTGCCGACGTGCCAGTGGAGGCGCCAGTGGGCGCTTCGGAGTAAATGCTCACCTGCAAAGAGACGTCATCAGGGACGCCCATTAGCTCAATGGCTGCTTCCAACAGGGGGTGCCGATCCCAGCCCGGCTGTTCTGGATGCATCACGTACCGTTCGCCATAGTTTTCGGCGTGGATGATGATGCGCTCTGGCAAGTCGTGAGCGGCATAGACTTCGATTTGCACTTCAGCATAGGGATAGACGCCGATATTGAATATCTTGCCGTGCTGGGCAAACCACGTATCAGTCCAGCCTCCATTGTCGCAAATGCGAATGGGGGCGACGGCATTGATGACGCGAAGCGGCTGTTTCTTGTTCATGCGAATCTTGTCCTCACGCCCTATGGCCGTGCTCAGCCATGCGCTGGCTCAGGGTGGATCGGGCCGCCTCAAACACTCCGCGGATGCGCGCCTGGCGTTCCGGGCTGGCCGGAATGGATAGCGTGTCCAACCACGTCAGCCCACCGTCAATCAGAGTCAGCATGTACGTGGCGTCGGATGGGCTGAACAGCTCTTCGTCGTCGCAGCGCACGTACACGGGTGACGTGTGGGCCGCAATGTGAATGGGCCAGCAGTGCCACACCTTCAACTGGCTGACGCAGCGCGCGGCGATCCAGGCACTACCCTCCAATCGCACATTGCTCCGCAGCCGTGTTTCCAGCGCGCCCCCATCGGCCACCTCGCGTGCTACAATCTGCCCATTGACGACGATTTGCAGCTCATGGAATGGCTGAACAGACTGCACCCAGGCCTCTACTCCCAATGTGCCGCCACCAGCCGGCAGGCGCATTTCATCCCCCGGCGCGCGCCCCTCGACCAGCAACCCAATCAGCGGGCCACTGGTAGTGAAAGTGTGCCCGGCCCGCACTGCTCTGGCCCAGTTGGCGAAGGCGAACTCCTCATCCCCCAGGTGGGCATAGGTACGCACCCCTCCCACCGGCATCCCTGCCGACATCTTGTCTGTCCCACCCACGGCCGTCACCCGGTAGCCGCAGTTCAGGAAACGATACCACTCCCGCACGTTGAAGCTGTCCAGCGCGGGCGTGAAGGTGCGGATTTCAACTGCATCCACCTTGCCCAGCACGATGTCAGCAGCGACCTCGCAGTACGGACTCGGGAAGTGGGGCATCACCACCAGCCCCTCTCGCTCCCGACAGAGGTCGGCCCACTCAGCCAGGCTCATCCACATCGGGTCGCCCAGGTAGCTCTCGTCGGGGCCGCCGGCGCACATCGGGAAGACCGGCTCCCCCTTCACTCCCAGCAGGCTGATATGCCCCAACAGGTGCTGGCGGTTCTCTGTACCCACCCATAAGAGGGTGTCGTCACGACTGACACCAGACAGGTCGCCGGTGAAGTCAGCCACGTTGGTGAACAGGTCTCCCCACTGCGAGGCCAGTAGGTTGACTAGATTGACCCCCTCAGCCTGCGCTTCTAACCAGGCGGTCTGCGGGGACAGAAAGTGAACGTGGGTGTCGGCGGTCACCCAACCCTGGCAGCGCCAATCGAAGGCACGCTTGACGTGCAGTGTCAGCTCGCGCTGGCCAGGTTGAATAAGGACTCGCTGGCGCACTGGCTGATACTCGAAGCCTTTGGCCATCTCGACGTACACCTCACCCACCGGCAACTCGATCTGAAAGCGACCGTCCACGTAGGCATACTGCGTAGAGCCCAGCTTCAAGTCGCCGCCGTAGTCCTCGAACCAGTTGTCGTTGACCTCGTGACGATGGCCATA
>CAZGKH010000603.1:0-1293 GCA_964525665.1 uncultured Anaerolineae bacterium
CGGCTGCAGACCGACTACGTGAACGAGTGGCGGCTGCACAACGTGTGGGACTACGCCCGGCTGGACGCCTTCACGGGCAAAGGTGGGGCACTGGAGGCGGCGATACAGGCCCGCGAGGAGGGGCTGGTGCGCTACATCAGCATCAGTTCCCACACCGACCCGCAGATCCTGGTCGAGGCCCTCACGCGCTTCCCCTTCGACAGCGCCCTCATCGCCCTCTCGGCGCTGGACCACTTCATCCTCAGCTTCGCCGAGGAGTTCCTGCCCGTCGCCAACGCCAAGGGGGTCGCTACCATTGCCATGAAAGTGCTGGGGTTGGGCAGCTTGACCCACGAAGTGGAGCGCTCCCTGCGCTACGCCTTCGCTCTGCCGGTTAGCACGGTCATCGTGGGCATGGAGACCATGGCTCAACTGGAGCGTAACCTGGCCATCGCCGAATCCTTCCAGCCGATGACCGACGAAGAGCGCTTGGCTTTCTTCAGGGACATAATGCCGCTGGTCCGGCCGGACAAGATGCGCTGGAAAGCGACCGACTGGGGCGAGCCGACGGAGTGGGTGCCTCGCCGACGGGGATTGCGTCCGTGATTGAGGTGGCCGACTTTGAAGTTTGACCTGATCGCTTTTGACGCCGATGATACCCTGTGGCATAACGAGATCTTGTATACAGAAGCTCAGGCCAAGCTCACAGAACTGCTGTCGAGTTATGCCGATGGGGAGGCGGTTGAACAGAGGCTCTATCAGACAGAGATGAGCAATCTCCAGCACTATGGATACGGCATCAAGAGCTTCACCCTTTCCATGATCGAGACCGCTGTCGAGTTGACAAAAGGGAAGATACGGGGAGCCGAGGTTCTCCAGATCGTTGGCTTTGCAAAGGAAATGCTCACTTCTGAGGTGCAACTTTTTGAGCACACGGAGGAAACTGTTCGTGAATTGGCGAAATCTTATGAGCTGATGGTCATCACCAAAGGTGACCTCCTCGATCAGCAGTCCAAACTCTCGCGGTCAGGCCTCAGCGACTGCTTTCGGTACGTTGAGGTTGTCAGCCAGAAGACCCAGCGTGTTTACCAGAGACTGCTGGCCAAGTACAGAATCGAGCCGCAGCGATTCCTCATGGTGGGCAATTCGTTGAAGTCGGACATCTTGCCTGTGCTGGCTTTGGGTGGCCACGCGGTGTACATTCCATATCACACCACCTGGGCTCATGAGGCGTTAGACAGCCCGCCCATTGGACACGATGGCTACTACGAACTGGAGCACCTGGGCCAGTTAACCCCGTTGATTGAACAGCTA
>CAZGKH010000603.1:1393-2515 GCA_964525665.1 uncultured Anaerolineae bacterium
TGGCTGCTGGACGTGTGCGGGGCCATTCCCTTGCACAGAGGCGAGGCCGATATCGCTGCCCTGCGCCAGGCGCTGGAGCTGCTGAAAGCGGGCTATATCTTCGCCATTGCCCCTGAGGGAACTCGCAGCGGACACGGACGCTTGCAGCAGGCCCATCCAGGTGTCGTGATCCTGGCGTTGCGCAGCGGCGCGCCTCTGCTGCCTGTCGTCTACTACGGTGCGGAGTACTACCGCGACAACCTGCGCCGATTGCGTCGCACCGATTTCCACATCGTCGTTGGCGAACCGTTCCACGTTGACGCCGGTGGGGTGAGAGTGACTCGCCAGGTGCGCCAGCAGATCGTGGACGAGATCATGTATCAGATGGCAACGCTGCTCCCCCCGGCCTACCGGGGTGTTTACTCTGATCTGAGCGCCGCTACTGGGAAGTACTTGACCTTCCAGTCGGAAAGGAAGTAGCCGATGAGTGCCAAAGCCCAAGCCAAGAAGGCCGAGATCATTTCGGAGTTGGTTGAGGCGCGAAGGCGAATCCTCAACGCGGTGTCTTCACTGCCCGCAGAGAAACAGGATGAAGTCTTTCTTGGCGTTTGGTCGGTAAAAGACCTGCTGGCCCACCTGGTGGGATGGGATTTCACCAACCTGGAAGCCGCCAAAGCCCTCCTCACTGGTGAGCTTCCGGAGTTTTACTCCTATCGCGACCGCGATTGGAAGACCTACAACGCGCGCCTGGTGGCAAAGTACAAAAGGGACGATTTCGCCGAGCTTCTCGCGTCGGTGGAGGACTCCCTTCAAAAGCTCGTAGCTTTCCTGGAGACGGTTCCCGCCGAGGAGTTTGACAAAGACAGAGGAGTGCGCTACAGGCGTTACAAAGTCACCATAGCCCGCCTCCTTCAGGCGGATACCAGGGACGTGAAAACTCACTATCAACAGATTGAGGAGTTCAGACAAGCAGGAGGAATGACCGCCCGTGACAGAGCAAACACATGATCCAGATGCCGTTATCGCCCGCTATGCCGATGGCCCAGCTCAACTGGAAGCTGCCATCGCGGGCCTCACTGAAACGGAGCTCAATCTCGCCCAGTCTGCTGATACCTGGACAATTCGACAGATCGTTCACCACGT
>CAZGKH010000604.1:0-2513 GCA_964525665.1 uncultured Anaerolineae bacterium
AAGATCTCGAAGCGTAGTTCCCCTCTCGCCTCATCGTACAGGGCGACGTAGAAGGTATCGAGACTCATCAAGCGGTTGACCTGCTCGTAAATGGCCCCCAGCGTCTTATCGAGTTCCAGGGCGGAGGTCACGGCCAGGCCGACGTCGTAAAGGCCCGCCACCTCTTCGTAGAGACGAGCGTTCTGGATGCCTATGGCCAAACGGTCGGCAACCACCTCCAGAGCCGCCACGTCCTCCTGATCGAAAGCGTCGAGGTGGATGTTCTGCACATCCAGAGCGCCAATGACTTCATCGCCCAGCTTGATGGGAACGCACAACTCTGACCTGGTCAAGACTTCCTGAAAGGAGCCCATGATGTAGTAGGGGTCCTTGCTGACGTCGTTGGCCAGCCAGGGTTTGCCCGTCCTGGCGACAAACCCAGTGATGCCCTCATCCAGCGACTGGCGATATTCCCCCGGTATCAGGTGCTCGAAGCCGCCGGCGACGGCCTGGGTCACCATATCGTGGCGCTCCTGGTCCAAAAGGAGAAAGGCCACGTTGTAATAGTTAAAGCTCTCCTGGGTGGAGCGGGTCACCTCTTGCACCAGCTCATCCAAATCCAGGATGGAGGCCGCTTTCTCACCCACCTCATTGATCAGCGCCAGTTGGGTGCCCCTTCTTTTCTCTTCTTCATAGAGCCTGGCGTTCTCGATGGCCACGGCCGCCTGGGCAGCAAAGGCCTCGGCCAGCCGGGCGTGCTCCTGGGTGTAGAACCCCGGCTCACTTTTGTCCAGGGCAATCATCCCCACCAACTGCTCGCCGATCAGCATCGGCGCTCCCAGCCAGGAGCGGATAACGGTCTGCAGGTGTGGGCCTTTTCGAAATCCCTCGTACACAGTGGGGGCATCCTCCACGATGAAAGGAGCTCGGGTGCGGATCACCACGCTGTTGGGGTTGTCGCCGTCGGTGGGGAAGGAGATGCCCAGCAGGTCTGGCAGGTTGGGAAAGCCGCGCCCGCCCACGATCTCCAACTGGTTCTCTCTGAGCAACTGGACTGACGCGCTGTCGTAGGGCACCACTTGCTGCAACTGAGCCAGGATGCGGTCAATCACCTCGTTCCGGTCCAGGGCGGTGGTTAGTGCCAGCGCCGCCTCCCGCAGCGTTTCCTGCTCCAGGGCACGCTGTCGGGTCTCTTCGTAGAGTCGGGCGTTCTCGATAGCGATGGCCGCCTGGTCGGCCAGGAGCCCCAGGACGCGCAGCTCACTTTCATCGAAGGCGTGTGGTCTATCGAAGGCGATGTTCATCACGCCCACCACCCGCTCGCCGACGCGCAGCGGCAGGCCGACAATGGAGCCGCCCCATGGCCAATCTCGAAACAGCGGGTGGCTGCTAACGTCCGGGACGACGATGCGTTCCCCGCTGTGGGCGACGGTGTAGGTCAGGCCCTGCGGACGGGGCTCGGCGTAGGGTTCCTGCTGGAGGCCATCCTCCCACAAGGCGGCACCGAAGGCCAGTCGCTCGCCATCGTAGAGGAAAATGTGGACGTCGCAAGCGGCCACCAGTTTGAAGGCATGGTCGAGAATCGCCTCCAGGATCGGCTGCAGATCCAGAGTGGAGGTCAGATGCAGGCTGGCCTGGCGCAGGGTTTCGAGTTCTGCTATGCGCCTGCGCTCGGCCTCGTACAGCCGGGCGTTCTCGAGGGCGGCAGCAACGTGACCCGCCAGGGTCTCCATGGCCATCACGTCGTGCCGGGTGAAAGCATTGAGCTCCCTGCTCTGGAGATCCAGAACGCCGATCACCCTGTCGTGGTACTTGAGCGGCACGTCCAGTTCGGACCTGGTCTCAGATAGATAGGCTGGGATGTAGCGGGGCTCCTGGCTCACGTCGTTGGCCCATACGGTTTCCTCCAGGTGGGCTGCCCACCCTATCATCCCTTCCTTCACCTTCTGTCGGAAACCAGCGGGGGTTTTGCCTGCGTAGCCTCCTGCGCCCACGTTGAAAACCAGCTCGTCGGCCTCTGCATCCAGCAGCATGATGGCCGCGTAGTAATAGCCAAAGGTCTGGGTAATCAGGTCGACCGTCTCGCGCAGCAGCTCGTCCAGGTTCAATATGGAGGCGATTCTTTCGGCCACCTTGGCCACAGCGCCCAGTTGAGTGGACCTTTCGCGCTCGGCCTCGAAGAGCCGGGCGTTCTCGATGGCGGCAGCGGCGTGGTCCGCGAAGACACGCAGAGTCTCGGCGTGGGCCTGGATGAAAAAGCCGGGGGTGGCGCTGTACACGTTGAGGAAGCCGATCACCTCACCGCGCATGACAATGGGCGCGCCCGTGTGCGAGCGCAGCCACTCCATCATCGGCACTCGGACCCAGCCGGGGTAGGTGGCGGTATCGGGAATGACCATCGGCTCCCCACTGTCCAGCATTTGCTGGAGGTTGGCCACCTCAGGGATGCGGAAGACGATTGTCGAGACGAGCTCCTCCACGCCGAAGCGCTCGTAGCCGCGCCAGCGGACGATGCGCGTCTGGTCGCCTTCTCT
>CAZGKH010000605.1:0-2509 GCA_964525665.1 uncultured Anaerolineae bacterium
TGTACTTAGTCAGTACAGGACTAAGTGCTTCGGCAAAAAGCGCCTCGCAATGACAGCCTAGCGGCGTGGATCCAGGTAATCCCGCAACCCGTCCCCCAGAAAATTGAACCCCAGGACGGTGAGAGCGATGGCCGAGCCCGGAAAGATGGCCAGCCACGGCCCTCGGCCCATGAACAGCCGCGCCTCCTCCAGCATCTTCCCCCAACTGGGTAGCGGCGGCTGGGTGCCCAGCCCCAGATAGCTCAGCGATGCCTCAGCCAGGATGGCCGTGGCGAAGCTCACGCTGGCCTGCACCAGCAGCGGGGCCAGACCGTTGGGCAGGATGTGGCGCCACAGGATGTGCAAATCCGACCCGCCCACGGCCCGCGCTGCGTCCACGTAGCCCTCCTGCCGCACCGTCAGCACCGAGGCCCGCGTCAGCCGGGCGAAGACCGGCACGTTCACCACCCCGATGGCCAGCATGGCGTTGATGTGCCCTGGGCCCAGCGCCCCGACCACGGCGATGGCCAGCAGGATGGCCGGAAAGGCGAACAGGGCGTCCATCAGCCGCATCAGCGCCTCGCCCAGCAACCCGCCGTAGAAGCCGGCCACCGCCCCGATGATCATCCCTGCCCCCAGCCCGATTCCCACCGCCACCACTCCCACACTGAGGGCGATTCCCGCCCCGCCCATCACCCGGCTCAGGATGTCCCGCCCGTACTGATCGGTGCCCAAGAGATGCCCCGCGCCCGGCGGCTGGAGCCGGGCAGCTATGTCCATGGTCGTTGGGTCATGGGGGGGGGCGAAACGGCCCAAGACAGCTACCACCGCCATCGCCAGGACGATGCCCCCGCCCGCCGCCAGAAGCGGGCCGACCCCGCGAAAGCGGTTAGACCTCCGAGGTCTAGGGGATGACTTCTCAATGGCGAGATCGCTGCTTTTGCCGACGACTTGCTGGGCGCAGTCAGCCTGTAAGACCTCGGAGGTCTGGGGAGTCCCCTCACCGACCATGATTGCTCTCCAACGAGATGCGCGGGTCGAGCCAGGTGTAGGCCATGTCCACCAGGAAATTGACGACCACCACCAGAGCGGCGATGAATAGCACCAGCCCCTGGATGAGGGGGAGGTCGCGGTTGTTGATGGCGAAGAGCATCAAGCGGCCCAGGCCCGGCAGGGCGAAGACCTGCTCGATTACGATGCTCCCTCCCAGAAGGAATCCCAGTTGCAGGCCCAGCAGGGTCACGGTGGGGATGAGGGCGTTTCTCAGCACGTGGCGGACGATGACCTGCGTCTCGGAGAGGCCCTTGGCCCGGGCAGTGCGGATGTGGTCGCGGGCCAGCTCTTCGAGCATGGAGGCCCGCACCAGGCGGGCCAGCACTCCGGCCACCGGCAGCCCCAGCGCCAGGACGGGCATGGCCAGGGAGCGCAGTGCGCCCAGTGGGCTCTCCGTCCAGGGCACGTACCCGCCCGACGGCAGCCACCGCCAGCTCAGGGCGAAGAGGAGAATCAGGAGGATGCCGATCCAGAAGGAGGGCAGGGCCAGCCCTGCCTGGGCGAGGACCAGCACTCCGTAGTCGAACGCGCTGTGTTGGCGGACGGCGGCCAGGACGCCCAGCGGCAGGGCCAGCAGCACGGCCACGACCAGCGACAAGGTCGCCAGCGAGAGGGTGACCGGCAGCCGCTCGGCGATGAGCGCGGCCACCGGCCGGCCGTGCCGCAGCGAGACTCCCAAGTCGCCGCGCAGCACCCCACCTAGCCAGCTCAGGTATTGTAAGGGCAGCGGGCGATCAAGCCCCAACTGGACACGCAGGTCGGCCAACGCCTCTGGCGGAGCCTCGGTGCCCAGGATGAGCTGAGCCGGATCGCCCGGCGCCACCTGCACCACCACGAAAGTCACCAGCGAGATCAGAAGCAAGGTGAGCACTAGAGACGGCAAGCGTCGCATCCCCAATCTCCAATCTCCAATCTCTAATCTCTAATCCACACCGTCCGCAGGTCGTAGATGTCAATCGGGTACAGTTGCCAGCCCTGCACCTCTTCCCGCAGCGCGATTGAGGATAGAGGAGCCAGCAAATAGACAGCCACTGCGTCGTCGGCCAGCATCTGCTGCATCTCGGCGTAGATCTCTTGGCGTCGCGCCGGATCGGTGCTGACGGCCCCCTCTTTGGCCAGCTCGTCGTAGTGGGGGTTGTTGTAGTTCATGTAATCCTCTTTGCGGTCGCTGACGTAGCGGTTGAGGAAGGGGTCGGGGTCGAGCCGGCCAGTGTGGCCCAGGGTGGTCAGATCGTAGTCCCGGCCGAAGTACATCTGTTCCAGGTAGGTGCCCCACTCGATAGTCTCGAGCTTGGCCTGGATGCCCACCTTGGCCAGTTGGTCGGCGATGACCTCGCCGTTGCGGATGTGGAAGTCGTAGGGCTGGGGCAGGGCGATGGTGGTCTCGAAGCCGTCGGGGTAGCCGGCCTCAACCAGGAGTTCCTTGGCCTTGTCGGGGTCGTAGGGATAGCGGCCGGTCAGGTCCACGTAGAAATCG
>CAZGKH010000606.1:0-2500 GCA_964525665.1 uncultured Anaerolineae bacterium
AACCGGCTCGACCTCTACATCCCCCTGGAGGACTTGCGCGACGGCTGGAGCCAATGGGGCGCCATTGGCCAGGAAGTGTACGGCGCGGGCATGGCCCCGACCCTGGCTGCTCTGGCCTACGCGGAGGTTGCGCCGGGCGTGGTGATCTACAGCGGCCCGCCGGTGGTGGAGGCAATCGAGGATGGGGACGCGGTACTGGTCACCTTCAGTGGGGTGACTGGGCGGTCCACGCCGGTGCAAGTCTTTGGCGTGGCAACTGTGGAGGGAGTGGAGGCGCGGCCGTGCGGCGCGGAGTTGTGCTTTCGGGCGGAAGGCCGCACAGTGTATCGTCTCCAGAGGTGAAGTGTGATGGTATCTGCCACTCGTTCACAACTCCTCAGCTTTCGAGCTCGGCGACAGTACCTCGCTCCTGATGCTCGCGGGCGCACGCCTGAGGGCGTCTTTGTCATCCTGACGGCGCTCCAACCATACCCGCCGATTGCTGGCACGATGCCTGGGTCAGCCCCCCACCCGCGCAGCCGGGTCGTGGGATACCAGGATGAATGGTCTCAGCGATGGCGGGCTGCGGGCCGGCTGGTCAAGGGCCGCTTTATGAAGGGCAACGTCGCCTATGTCACCGACGCTGATCTCGCTCTCTACGCCGCTGCTTTCCGTCGTCCGCTGCGTGCTCCCCTTTCGCGGCCCGCACACCGCATCCTGGATCTGTTGGAGCAACATGGCCCGATGCCAAAATCCATGCTGAGGGAGATGACAGGTATCGAACGCGGCCGTTTTGATCGCGCGTTGCTCTCCCTGAATCGGGCTTTTGAGGTGATGGAGGTGCAGCGCGAAGTGGATTGGGACAGCTCGTGGGATCTTCTTTGGCGCGCTTTTCCCAACGCTGAACCTGATGCCTGGGAACAGAGCGACGCCCAAGCTGAAGTGCTGCGCCGCTTCACAAAAGCCTTCGGCCCGGCCACCGTCGCCGAGATGTCTGATTGGTCGGGTTGGAACCAGCGGACGATCAACAAACTGCTCGACCATCTGCTGGCGCACCACGATATCGTCCGTGTCGGGATTGAGGGAGAGACTGAACTGACCTACCTCGCCAGCGAAGACGCTGAGGCATTGGAGGCCAGCAGACCGATCAGCAGGTTCATCATCGTTCTGCCGCCCAACGACCCGTTTGTGACGCCGCAGTGGTCGCACCTGACGGCCCGGTACCGACTTTATCCCCTGCCCTACTGCTACGGTGTGATCGTGGTGGACGGTGAGATCGCTGGCGCCGCCTGGGGGCACTATAAGCGGCGCTACATCCACATCGAGGAGCTAAGCCTGGAGCCGGCCTTCGTCCACAATCCGCCACGGATGGACGAGGTGCTGGCGACGCTCGAATCCCACCTGGGCGCTGGTCAGGTGCCAATCCACATCTATGGCATCAACGAAGTCGCCGAAGCGCCATGGATCGGTGAGATCTTGGCACGCAATGGCTTCGTGCGGCAAGCTGGATACTACGTCAAGGAGAAGTAAATGCCCAAAGACATCGTCGAGCGCTTCAAAGGCAACCCCATCCTCACCAAAGACGATGTCCCGTACCCGGTGGCGACCGTCCACAACGCGGGGATGGTCAAGCACGACGGGCAGTACATCATGCTCTTCAGATCCCACCGGCGCAACGGCCGCTCCATCCTGGGGCTGGCGGATAGCGACGATGGCTTCCACTTCCGGGTGCATCCAAAGCCCTTCATGCTACCCGCCACGGAAGGGGTCTTCGCCAGCTATGAAGAATACGGCGTGGAGGACCCCCGCATCTGCGCCCTGGAGGGTCGCTATCTCATCACCTACAGCGCCTACTCCAGACACGGCGTCCGCATCGGCCTGGCCCAGACGGAGGATTTCCAGTCGGTGGAACGGATTTCGCTGATCACCGAAGCCGATTACCGCAACGTGGTTCTCTTTCCCCGCAGATTCGCCGGGCGCTACGCCCGGCTAGACCGCCCCCACTCCGAGATCTCCCCCTGGTCTATCTGGATCTCCTATTCGCCAGACCTGATCCACTGGGGGGACTCGCAGTTGGTGATGAAACCCCTGCAATACCACTGGGACGAAATGAAGATCGGGCCGGGGGCCACGCCTTTCGAGACCGAGCACGGCTGGCTGCACATCTACCACGGGGTCTTTCCTACAATGGATGGCTCCGTCTATCGCCTGGGCGTGGCGCTTCATGACCTCGAAGACCCGGCTAGGATAGTGGGCGTCTCAGACGAGTGGATCCTGCAGCCGGAAGACCCGTGGGAGGTAACGGGCTACGTCCACAACGTCGTCTTCACCTGCGGGGCGATTCCTGAGGGCGATGGCACGGTCAAAATCTACTGGGGCGGAGCCGATACCGTGATGTGCGTCGGCACGGCGCGGATCAGCGATCTGGTGGATCTGTGCCTGACAAGACGGAGGCCGCCCATTTGAAGATTCTATTAACCAGGGAAAGCGAGCTATTGGATCTGCAGCCTGTGCCTGGACC